>NZ_JACGWD010000034.1:0-44403 GCF_014077565.1 Pseudoalteromonas sp. 5Ae-yellow | reverse complement strand
AATGAGTATGTTCGTTAATCATAATGTGCCCTCAAACAAGATTTGAAGATCTGATCATGACATTGAGATTTAGTTCAAAAAAATCCCCGCTAATTTCTTAGCAGGGATTTGTGTATAAGAGACAGCCAATTGGCGCCTTTATTGTAATCTTATTAGCTAAAGCAATTTGCTTTTATAAGATCAGTGATTATTTGTTGTGATGGTTTTATTTTTTCCATCGCTAAAAATTCATCAGGCTGGTGTGCTTGGTTAATTGAGCCTGGGCCCATTACAATCGTTTCACAACCGAGTTGCTGGATAAACGGCGCTTCAGTGCAGTAATTTACTGCGACCGCTTTTTGCCCCGCTATTTTTTCAGCCATTTTTACTAAAGCACTGTCGGTGCTCCCACTAAATGCCGGTATTGGTTCATGTAAATCAATAACGCTCACCGCATTTGGGTATTGCTGATTTATCTCTTTCGTTGCATCGAGTACTAATGCTTGTAGTTCTTGTACACTTAAACCTGGTAATGGGCGCATATCTATATGCATTTCACAGCAACCACAAATTCTATTCGCGTTATCGCCGCCATGAATATTACCTAAGTTTAATGTTGGATAAGGGATTTCGAAGTGGTTTATTGAATACTTATGCTTTAATTGTTCTTTTAAGATCATCAATTTTGTAATCACTTTATGCATTACTTCAATGGCGTTAAGACCACGTTCGGGATCGGAGCTATGCCCAGAGCGACCAACCACTCTTATTGCTGTACTCATATGGCCTTTGTGCATAAATACTGGCGTCATATCAGTAGGTTCGCCTATTATACAACGCGCAGGTTTTAAATTCGGGTGCTTACATATTTGTTGTGCACCAGCCATCGTTGTTTCTTCGTCGGCGGTGGCAAGGATTAAAATAGGCTGAGTTTGCTGCTTTTCATCAAGTTCACTAATCGCTTGTAATACAAAAGCAAAAAAGCCTTTCATATCAATACTTCCTAGCCCATACAATTTGTTATCGAGTTCGGTAAGTTTAAATGGATTATGATTCCAACGACTGTCATCAAAAGGCACTGTGTCGGTATGACCAGCTAGCATTAATCCGCCATCACCTTCTCCGCGTTTTGCTAATAAATTATAGCGCCCTTTACCTCCTTCTAATTCTATAATTTCACACGTAAAACCGATTGTTTCGCACCAACTGGCTAGGAGTTTAATTACGTTTTTATTGCTCATACACAGGTTGTCTTCAATAGCACTAATAGAAGGGGCTGCAATCAATTGTTGGTACATGGAAATAAACGAAGGCAAAGGCATAAAAAAATCCAAAATTATTATTCAATTTAATTGCATAACAATATAAAAGTATTTATGATGAATATCAATTCACTTTTTAAGCATAAATATATTAAAAGTAACGCCATGAAAATAATGCGACGATAATCAAAATTCATTAATAAAAAAGACTTAATTAGCGTCTAAGCTAGTTTAAGCGAACATTATAGATAAGTAGTAATTAATTTTAAGATAACGAGTAACAAATGAATGTAGTGATTATTGGCGCAAGCGGATACAGCGGCGCAGAGTTAGCAAGTTTAGTTGCTAAGCATCCAAACTTAACTTTAACAGGCTGTTATGTATCAGAGGGTAGCTTAGATAAAAATAAATTGCTAAGTGATTTATACCCAGAGCACCTTGGCTTACTAGACTGCCCTTTACTTCCTCTTAGCGTATCAGCTTTTGATGACATTCAAAGTGATGCTGATTACGTATGCTTATGTACCGATCACAAAGTAAGTGTTGATCTAGCGCCGCAATTTTTAGCTATGGGTAAAAAGGTATTTGATTTATCTGGTGGCTATCGTTTAGCAAGCAATGACGACTACGTTACTTACTATGGTTTTGAGCATCAACATCCAGAGCTTTTAAATGAAGCGGCTTACGGTCTAGCTGAGTGGAACCATGATGCTATCGCTAATGCAAAGCTAATTGCTGTTGCAGGCTGTTACCCAACAGCAGCGCTTAATGCGCTAAAACCGCTTAAGCAAGCAGGCTTATTAAGCAGCGAAAGTATTATTATTAATGCGGTTTCGGGCGTTACAGGCGCAGGGCGTAAAGCCAGTGTAGGAACGCATTTTTGTGAAGTGTCGCTTGCACCTTATGGTTTGTTTAACCATCGCCACGGCCCTGAAATTGAACAACACCTTGGCCACAAAGTGTTGTTTACACCGCATCTAGGTAATTTTCCGCGCGGTATTTTAGAAACTATTTATGTACAGCTTAAGCCAGGCGTTACCAAGGAAAACGTTGCATCGGCTTATCAAGTACTTTCGAGCGAGCCATTAATTCGTTTATTAGGCGATAAAGTACCTTCAATTAAAGGTGTAGCTAAGCAGCCATTTGTTGATATTGGCTGGCAGCAACAAGGAACGCAGTTAATTGTGATGTCTGCTATTGATAACTTATTAAAAGGCGCTGCTGGACAAGCTTTACAGTGTATTAATATTTCTATGAATTTAGATCATACCACTGGTTTAAAAGGAGCGTTTTAAATGAGTAAAAAAACGTGGGTAATTAAACTAGGTGGTGCAGTACTTAATACAGAAAATGCAGCAAAAGCGTTGTTTGATGTATTAAATGAGCAAACAAATGATGAGTTTGTCATTGTTCATGGCGGTGGCGCTTTAGTTGATACATGGTTAAAACAAGCGGGTTTTGCCAGTGCTAAACACCAAGGATTACGTATTAGCCCAGCAGAGCAAATGCCTTATATAGTGGGTGCACTCGCAGGTTGCGCTAATAAACAATTAATGACTCAAGCTATTAGTGCTGGGCACAAACCTGTGGGCTTAAGCCTTTTTGAGGCAGGTGTTACTGCCACTCAAAAGCTAAAAGCGCTTTGCTTAGTGGGTAAATGTAAAAGCAACGACGATTCTATTGTTAATGATTTACTTAAAATCGGTCGCCTACCGATTGTTAGCTCTATAGGCTTTGATGAGCAAGGGCTTTGGTACAACGTAAATGCAGATGAAGCAGCAGCGGCTATTGCTAGTAACTTAAATGCTGAGCTTATTTTTATGACGGATGTTGAAGCAGTGCTTGACGAAAATAAACAGCCGTTACATCAACTTGACACAAAACACATTGATACTTTAATTACAAATGGAGTAATTGTGGGCGGGATGGAGGTCAAAGTTAAGACCAGCCTTCACGCTGCCCAACATTTACGACGCGGTGTGTATATTTCCAGCTGGCAAAAGCCAGAAAATTTAACTGCTCTGCTACAAGGCGAGCATGTCGGAACTAAGATTACACCATAGGTTTATTATGTTTGAGAATTTTTTAACGGGTTTAGAGTTAGACCAAGAAGGCGCACTTAATTTATTAAAGTTAGCGCAAGATATAAAAGCAAAACCAGAAAAATACAGCAACGTATTAGCGGGAAAATCAATCGTAACATTGTTTGAAAAACAAAGTTTACGTACTCGCTTATCGTTTGATATAGGTATTAACCGCCTTGGTGGCCATGCAGTTTATTTAGATCAGCAAAATGGCGCTATGGGTGCACGTGAATCAATTAAAGATTTCGCACTTAATATTTCTACTTGGGCCGATGGTATTGTTGCACGCGTAAATCAGCACAGCACATTAACTACATTAGGTGAATACGCATCAGTACCGGTAGTAAATAGTTTGTGTGATTTATACCACCCATGCCAAGCTCTTGCTGATTTTTTAACGCTTCAAGAAGTTCACGGCGATGTGAGCGAGCTTAAAGTGGCTTACTTAGGTGAGGGCAACAATGTAACTCATTCATTAATGCTTTTAGCGGCAGCGCTTGGCACTGATTTTGTTGCTGTAACGCCAAAAGGCAGCTCGCCTGATTCGCAAATCCTTAAAAAGGCAGAGCAAATAGCGGCAATGAATGGCGCATCAGTGATGGTAAGTGACCGTGTTGAAGCGGCTGTTGGTGCAAACGTTGTATATGCAGATACTTGGGTATCAATGGGTGATACAACACCGCTTGGGCAAGTTAAAGAAAAATATATGCCTTATCAATTAAATCAGGCATTGCTAGATCAAACAGGTGCAACTACGGTATTACATTGCCAACCGGCACACCGTGAATTTGAAATTACCTCTGAGGTAATGGATGGTCCAGCATCGAAAATTATTCAACAAGCAGAGAATCGCATGCACGCGCAAAATGCTTTGCTAGTTACATTACTAAATCCAAATTTTGTTAAGGAACACCTATGAGTTCAATTAAAAAAGTCGTTTTAGCCTATTCAGGTGGTCTTGATACATCGGCTATCGTGCCATGGTTAAAAGAAAACTACGGTTGTGAAGTTGTTGCGTTTGTAGCGGATGTAGGTCAAGGCGCAGAAGAACTTGAAGGCGTAGAAGCTAAAGCAATCGCTTCAGGTGCTTCAGAATGTTACGTAGTTGATTTAAAAGATGAAATGGTAAGTGATTACATTTATCCAACACTTAAAACGGGCTCGATTTACGAAGGTACTTATTTACTAGGTACGTCTATGGCGCGTCCTATTATTGCTAAAGCACAAGTTGAAATTGCACGTAAAGTAGGTGCTGATGCACTTTCTCATGGTTGTACTGGTAAAGGTAATGACCAAGTTCGTTTTGAATCATGTTTTGCGGCCCTTGCTCCAGATTTAAAAGTAATTGCGCCATGGCGTGAGTGGGACTTATCGAGTCGAGAATCATTACTTGATTACTTAGCAGAGCGTGACATTCCGTGTTCAGCATCTGCTACAAAAATTTATAGCCGTGATGCTAACGCTTGGCATATTTCGCACGAAGGTGGTGAGCTTGAAGATCCATGGTGCCAACCAACTGAGCAAGTATGGACTTGGACTAACTCTCCAGAGCAAGCGCCAGATAAATCAGAACTAGTAACTTTAAAAGTTGTTGAAGGCGAAGTGGTTGCTGTAAATGGCGAAGAACTTAAACCATATGACTGTTTAATTAAATTAAACGATATTGCATCGCCTCATGGCGTTGGACGTGTTGATATTGTAGAAAACCGTTTAGTTGGCATGAAGTCACGCGGTTGTTATGAAACACCAGGTGGCACAGTAATTATGGCTGCGCTTCAAGCCATTGACGAGCTAGTGCTTGATAAAGCAAGCCGTAAGTGGAAAGAAGTACTAGGTGGTGAATTTTCACATTTAGTGTATGACGGACGTTGGTTTACACCACTTAAAGATTCTATTTTAGCCGGTGCAGAAGCACTTTCTAAAGTGGCAACAGGTGAAGTGGTACTTAAGTTATATAAAGGTCAAGTAACTGCGGTTCAAAAGCAATCACCAAATAGCTTATACAGCGAAGCATTTGCTACATTTGGCGAAGATGATGTATATGACCAGTCACACGCTGAAGGCTTTATTCGTTTATTCTCGCTTTCAAGCAGAATTTCAGCATTGGCTAAAAAGTAAATTATTTATAGCCCCTTATAAAAGGGGCACTACAGGGTTTGGAGAGATTTCATGGCATTATGGGGCGGACGTTTTTCTACGGGTCCAGATGAGGCGTTTAAGCAATTTAACGACTCTCTTCCCTTTGACTACCAGTTAGCAGAGCAAGATATTATTGGCTCTGTGGCATGGGCAGGTGCACTTGAACAGGTAAATGTACTTTCAAGTGATGAGCATACAAAATTAGTTGCTGCATTAAATGAGCTACTTGAAGAAGTTAAAGCTGATCCACAATCAGTTGCTACTTCAGGTGCAGAAGATATTCATTCACACGTTGAAGCTGCTCTAATTGAAAAAGTAGGTGATTTAGCTAAAAAATTACATACAGGCCGAAGCCGTAATGACCAAGTTGCCACCGATTTTAGACTATGGTGCCGTGATACAGCCGATCATTTATTAGATGCCATTGCACAGCTAAAAGGCGAATTTGTAGCGCTTGCAGAACGAGAGCTTGGCACAATATTGCCAGGTTACACGCATTTACAGCGCGCACAACCAGTATTGTTTAGCCACTGGTGTATGGCGTATGTAGAAATGCTAGAGCGCGATGAAAGCCGCCTGCAAGATGCTAAAGCGCGCATGAATTTTTGCCCATTAGGCAGTGGTGCATTAGCAGGTACAGCTTATCCGATTGATCGCCAAGCATTAGCCCACGGATTAGGTTTTACAGCGGCTACAAAAAATAGCCTTGATGGCGTATCTGATCGTGACTTCGTGTTAGATCTTTTAAGTTGTGCGTCTATTTCGATGATTCACTTATCTCGTATGTCTGAAGATTTGATTTTTTATAATTCAGGTGAAGCCGGATTTATAGAGCTTGCTGATAACGTCACGTCAGGCTCATCGCTCATGCCTCAGAAAAAAAATCCTGATGCACTCGAGCTTATTCGCGGTAAAACCGGACGTGTATTTGGTGCATTTAGCGCTATGATGATGACATTAAAGGCGCTGCCACTTGCATACAATAAAGATATGCAAGAAGACAAAGAAGGCCTGTTTGACGCTATGCCAACATGGCTTGCATGTATTCATATGGCGCAAGCATGTATTAAAGGCGTAAAAGTAAATGGCGATAAAACGTTAGCAGCGGCAAAAGGCGGCCACGCTAATGCCACCGAGCTTGCTGATTACTTAGTTGCTAAAGGTGTGCCATTCAGAGAAGGGCATCACATTGTGGGTGTACTTGTACAGCTTGCGATTAGCGAAGGTAAAACGCTTGAGGAGCTATCACTTGAGCAGTACAAATCAGTAAACACTGTATTTGAAGATGATGTTTACCCAGTACTTGAAATTGATGCGTGTATAAAAGCGCGTCAAGCGCTTGGTGGGACGTCTATTGAGCAAGTAACTAATGCTGTTAAAGAAGCCAAAAAAAAACAGCAAATAACGGTACGTGATGCAAATTTAGATGATGTAGAGGCAATTGCAACACTTATACAGCATTGGGCAACGGTAGGCGAAAACCTACCTCGTGCAAAAAGCGATATGGTGCACTCTATTAACGAGTTTGCAGTTACTGAAATAAATGGAAAAGTGTCGGGCTGTGCATCGTTATACATTTACGATACCGGCCTTGCTGAAATACGCTCATTGGGTATAGACCCAAAAAGTAAAGTGACGGGGCAGGGTAGACAGCTTGTAGAGCACCTACTTACTAAAGCCAAAAAATTGGCACTTAACCGAGTTATTGTATTGACCCGTGTCCCCGATTTTTTTGAACAACAACGTTTTACTTTTTGTAGCAAAGACTCTTTGCCTGAAAAAGTAATGAAAGATTGTGAACTTTGCCTTCGTAAAGAAAATTGTGACGAAGTAGCAATGGAATATATTTTGAAGCTAAGTACACGTGCGGAGATCCCGTGTAAATACGTAGCTTAAACTCCCTGGATACAAAAAACGTACGGTTATCCCTGTGCGTTTTTTTATATTTGCAGTAAACTGGTCGGAGTTGTTTGGTTTGATTATATTTTTGAGTGAATTTTAATGCGTCAAAAAAAGTTGGCACATTGGTTGCTGTGTATAAGATAGATAGCAAAATAGCTATCACTGCTTAAAACAGGTAATGCATTTATCTACATAATAATGTGGTTAAAAGTTGCACCAAATATAAATAAAACTTTTACAAGGATCAATCACATGCAAGTTTCAGCTAATAGCCAATTACAAATGCAAGCATACAACAAAACACAACAATTAAAGCCTGCAATGGAACAAACTGCTAGCCCTAAAACCCTGCAATCTGATACAGTAAGCTTCTCTCAAGAGGCTATCTCTGCAGCAAGTAGTGATAGCTTACAGCGCGGTTCTATCATATTGCCAGGTGGTCTCCGCCCTAAGTAATTTTAAGGTTTTTAATGTTTTTAACTGAGTTATTTGGTTTTTTCTCGCTTTCAGCTTTGATAATGTGGGCTTTTCTAATGGCCTTCTTTTTTAATATTTTTGTTTACAGCTTAGATGTTAAAAGAGGCACAACTTTATTACTCAGTTCATTCATTATGATGACTTCATACTCATCATCTGATTATTTTCTTACTTGGCTGTCAATATATAATATTACTTATTTAGATTGGGTTATTTACGATTTGGCTACAATTATATGTTTGTTTATAGCCTTTGCCTTCATTAGAAAAACTTCAGATTCTTTTTTATATTTAATAATAGGTTTGAGCGTAAACTTAGTTTTAACCTTATCAATGCATATTGATATGTTTATTTATGGCAATCAAGAGCCGTGGATATTTTGGGATATTTATACAATATCTGTTTTTATTATTGATTTAACAATGGTTGTAGCTCTTATTGTAGATAGAGACTTTCTCGGTCTTCATAAATTAAAAAATAAAACTCTCAGCTACTTCAAGTCAAACGATACCCATAAAGTAACCTAGCTTAAATGTACGTTACTGAAGCCCTGATGGATTATGTAGAAGCTTTCTCTCAATGGGGCTTTTTAATGGCCTTCTTATATTGTTTAGCCTCCAGTATAAATAAAGAAAATAAATCCTCGGTTTATTTGTCTGCGCTTATGCTCTGCTCATATATTTCCAGTGGTTATATAAACTTATTAGAAAGTTTATATTTAAACTGGGCGCTTTATGATTTAATCACAATTTTAGCTCTATTAATTTTAGAGCACTTAAAAGTACTCCAACGTTCTGCAGCCTTTCACTTCATCATCTTTGCGTTAACAACAAATGCTGTACTCACTCTCATAATGCATTATGACCTATACGTTTTATATAACTATGAGCCTTGGTGGTATTGGAGTGTTTATTCTGTTGGTGTAAATATGTTCGATGTTTTAATGATTCTTTCACTAGTATTCAATAAAAATACCATTTTTAAAAGATGGGTTACATTGAACTTTAAAAAGTTGAAAAATATTGAATGAGCTTTTAATTAGCCCAACAGTTTCTTTGTACATAGGTGCATTTGTACAATGGGGATTCCTTATGGCCTTTTTGTACTCCCTTGCTCATTCGATTAATAAGCCTAATAAAGAAAGAGTGTATTTGTCTTTGGTTATGAGTATTTCATATTCATTTAGTATATTTACAAATCTGGATACGGTAACTTATCTAGATTTTTTGTTTTCCGATATTTTAACTCTCCTAGTTATTATTTCCCTTAGGCGGCTCTGGCATGATGGTATTACCTATCTATATATTATTACTGGTTTAGCTATAAACTCAGCTCTACACTTTCTCATGCATTACGACATCTATATATCAAATAATACAAGCTACTGGTGGCTTTGGAATGCTTACGCGATAGGGGTCAACGCTGCGGATTTTATAATGGTAGCTATATTTTTTATAAACAAGGATATTTTAGGTTTGTATAAACTAAAAGGGTGGTTGCGAAATAATAAATTCATAAAGGGGCATGATGGCTGATATACTGTGGGATCTGGTAGCGATTAGAGATTATGTAGGTATTTTTATTACATGGCTCTTTGTAATTGCATTTCTTTATAATTTGTCAGCAAGCATAAACAGTCCCTATAAAAATACAATGTACCTTTCTGGTATTATGATGATTTCGTATACCTTAAGTACACTGTTCGATATGGTTATAGTGTCTCACTTAAACTATTTTTACTTCGATATTGTAACTCTAATTATTATTTTTACGTTTCGGTACTGCAGTCGAGGCCCAATTCCTAACGCATTTTATTATCTTGTTTTTGGTCTGAGTATTAACGCATCTTTATTTTTAGCTATGCATTACGATATAGAGATTTTAGGTACTCTATATTATTGGTGGTTTTGGAACGTTTATGTATTTGGTATGTACTTTACAGATTTGATAATGCCATTAGCGCTTATCTTTAATAAAGATTTTTTAGGTTTGGTTGCATTAAAACGGTATTTACTTAATCGTAGAAAAAGCACTCATCAAAAGGTTGAATAGAATGGAGGATCTATTTTGGCAATTAAATTCAGTTAATGAATATTTTGGAATACTTATTACATGGCTGTTTGTTTTTTCTTTTTTGTTCACTCTATCAATTGCCATTAATAAGCAAGATAAAAGCCGAGTTCACCTTAGCTTTATTATGATGGCTTCGTACACACTTAGTTTATTTATGGACATAACTACTGCAGCTCCGCATTTAAAGATGTTTATATTTGATGTACTAACAATTGCCGTTATTTTTATGTGGCGTATTTTTTTAGGACGCAAAATACCGTACGGATTTTATTATCTTATTGTAGGGCTTGGTATCAATGCCTCACTGTTTATGAGCATGTATATTGATAATACTCTTTATGGCAATTGGGACTTTTGGTGGCTGTGGATGCTGTATGGTTTTCTTATGCCTATTATTGATATCACTATGGCGCTAATACTAATTATCAATAAAGATTTGCTAAAACTTGTTTGGTTAATTAAAAAATTAAAATCATCATCTATACAAAAGCCAAATTAGCGCATACAAGTTATGCGCTAATTCGGGAAGTGTTATTGGGCACCACAGCCCAGTTTAGTTTTTAGAGCTTTGACAATTACAGGATCTACAAACTCGCTTACATCACCATTGTGACGTGCTACTTCTTTAACGAGCGTTGATGAAATAAATGAATTTCGCTCTGCGGGTGTTAAAAATACACTTTCTAAATCAGGATTCAGGCGGCGGTTCATGTTAGCTAATTGAAATTCATAGTCAAAATCAGATACCGCTCTAATACCACGAATAAGCACATTAGCATTGTGATCGCGCGCAAGGTCAGCCAATAAGCCAGAAAAACCAATGACCTTAACATTATCTAAGTGACTTAAAATAGAGTTTGCAAGTTCAACACGTTCTTCAAGGTTAAAACAGGGTTTTTTACTTGGGTTGTTCGCAACCGCAACTAATACGGTATCAAACATTTTAGCTGCACGTTGAATAAGATCTGTATGACCATTAGTTAGTGGATCAAAGGTGCCCGGGTAAATTGCAATAACTTTCATAATGTTCACTATTTATGATTTTAGCGCTAGTTTAACAGTGTTTATGCCACAAAGCAGCCTAGCTAATAAAGCATATAAACACTTACTTTCTTTGAACAGATCAGTCCAAGGTTTGAGTGTTTTAATGATTCATATTTGTTTATACTGTTTACCTCTTTTGAGTGTAATGTAGCCTATAGATAATTTGAGTATTAGCATATGAATACCAAGGATAAAATAATACACACCAGTATTTTGTTGTTTAACGAAAATGGTGAGCGTGCAATAACGACAAATCATATTGCATCAAACTTAGGGATGAGCCCGGGTAATCTTTATTATCATTTTAAAAATAAAGAAGACATTATCCGTCATATTTTTGCGCTGTATCGCGATCATTTAAATACTCACTTTAAACCTATTAATAAAGATGATGATGCATTTAATCATTTAACGGCTTATTTAGATTCGTTATTTGAATTGATGTGGCGTTACCATTTTTTTTACGACAATCTTGGCGATATACTCGCCAGAGACACTGAGCTAAAACAAGCTTACATTGATTTTCAGTTAGAGTTATTAGAGCAAGTTCGTAAAATTATTCTAGGTCTTCGCGATAGTGAAATGATTGCTATTGATGAGCAAGATGTTATTGATTTAGCCCATACACTAAAGTTAACTGTTAGCTTTTGGACGCCTTATATTAAGGCTCGTAGGCCAAGCGGTACCCTTGCTGAGCAAGATATATATCACGGTATTTTAAAAGTACTTACATTATTTAGAGCGTACAGTACCGATAAAAGTATCGATAAAATGAACCTGCTACGCGAAAAGTACACCGAGTTAGCACAACAAGCCTTAGGGGCTGTGACCCTTCAGGATTAAAATTTGTTCAATCTAGGGGCGATTAAATCGCGATGCGAGATTTGTAATCTTGTGGGCTCGGTAACTGCTCCTGCGTTACCTTACTGACTACATCTATGTAGGCAACAAAGAGTTAATTGCCCTAAGGCAGAATCCTTCGAGCAGCGTATGTTTAGCATTTATGCTACGTTATCGCCTATTTATAGGGAATAACCACGCTACATAGGCTCTGCCTTGCTAAAATACCAAACACACTGCTGCAAATTTAACCTCGAAAGATAAACAGGCCCTCGCGGTTGCTTAGTCGATAATTATTGGTTGTTTCCTAGACGCTGAATTTTTTGCTATAATCGCGCGCCAAATGCCTGGGAGCGCGAATTCCCGCAGTCTAAGAGTGAACTATGCTTAAATTTATCGTCAAACTACATCCTGAAATAGCCATCAAAAGCCGTTCGGTCCGTAAACGCTTTACTAAAGTGTTAGAAAATAACATTAAAATTGTATTGCGACGTCTTGACGAAAAAGTACAAGTAAGAAATAACTGGGATAATATTTCAGTTGTTACAAAGCTTGAAGATGCACAAGTTCGTCTTGATTTTATCGACAGCCTTAAACGCATACCTGGTATCGTTCAGTTTATTGAAGTAACTGAGACGCAATTTGAAACTCTCGATGATATCTATCAAAAAACAATAGCGTTAGTGGGTCACACAATTGTGGGAAAAACTTTTTGTGTGCGTGCTAAGCGTATAGGCCAACACGACTTTACCTCGACTGATTTAGAGCGCTATGTTGGTGGTGGGCTAAATCAACATATTGAAGGCGCAAGCGTTAAGCTTAGCCGTCCAGAAGTAACAATACGCTTAGAAGTAAAAGACGATAAAGCTTACATTGTTTCGCAAACGCATTTTGGTATGGCGGGCTTTCCACTACCAACGCAAGAAGACGTGCTTTCACTTATGTCGGGTGGTTTTGACTCTGGCGTAGCAAGTTACCAAATGATTCGTAAAGGCGCACGTACGCACTTTTTATTCTTTAATCTAGGTGGCGCAGCGCACGAGATTGGTGTTAAGCAAGCGAGCTATTTTTTATGGAAAAAATACAGCTCAACACATAAAGTTAAATTTATAACAGTTGATTTTGAACCTGTTGTTGCTGAAATTCTAGAAAACGTTGAAAACAGCCAAATGGGTGTTGTGCTTAAACGTATGATGATGCGAGCAGGAAGTGTAGTGGCTGAAAAGTTGAACATTCAGGCGCTTGTCACAGGTGAAAGTATTGGCCAAGTATCTAGTCAAACATTAGCGAACTTAAGCGTGATTGACCGTGTTACTGAAACGCTTATTTTACGCCCGCTAATTCAAAATGATAAACAAGAAATTATTAATCTTGCTCGCCAAATTGGTACAGCTGAAATGGCTGAAACGATGCCTGAATATTGTGGTGTTATTTCTAAAAAGCCGACAGTTAAAGCCAAAATTGAAGTAATAGAAGCCGAAGAAGAAAAGTTCGATTTTGATGTGCTAGATACCGTAGTAAATAACGCGCGCATAATGGATGTACGCGATATTGACGTAGAGGCCAAGCAAGAGCTAAAAGAGGCTGAGTCAGTTGCTGATTTACCTGCAGGCTCTGTAGTAATTGATATTCGCTCACCAGAAGAAGAAGAAGCTGCACCGCTTGCAATCGATGGTATTGAAGTGGTGCATTTGCCGTTCTTCCGTTTAGCTACTAAGTTTGGTGATTTACCAAAAGACACCGACTACTATTTATATTGTGACAGAGGCGTAATGAGCCAACTACAGGCACTTATGCTGCACGAACAGGGCTTCGAAACGGTAAAAGTTTATCGCCCGTAAAGTTAAAAGCTTATATAAGCGTGGTTTATACCACGCTTTTTTTTGCCTGAATTTTGACTAACAACTCATCGTTGTAAGGCGTTGGAATACTGTGAAGTTTACCTTGTTGGCTAATATAGCCACATATAGCTGATATTTCAGTTTCTCTATTGTGAGCTATATCTTGCTGCATTGATGAGTAATTATTTGCGGTTAACTCCATTATTTTATAAGCGGTATTGAGCGCTTTAATTAATGGGATATTAAGCCCTTGAGCCTTTGCAATATTGCATGCTTCAGTGAGTGCATTAAAAATTATTGTATTGTACTTAGGTGCACGTAATTCGCCATTTTTTACATTACTTAAAGCGCTTAATGGATTAATGGCAATATTGACGAGTAGCTTTTCAAAACGAAGCTGCTGAATGTTATTAGTAAACTTTAGGTTGGGTATTACTTTAAAAATATCAGCTATTGGCGCACTATTTTGAAGTGCAAGCTCATTACAGCCACCAATAACGCTTTGTCCTTCACCTGTGTGTTGCACAATATATTGGTTTGATTTAAAGCCCGCTATGCTTGTCGTTAAAAAGTAGAGTGCTTGATGAGTGTTTAGCTGGTTATTTATCTCATCAACGTTGCCCATTCCATTATGCGAAAGTACAACAGAGCAATGTGTCGGTAAAAGTGGCTTTATTTGAGAAAACGCATCAAGCACTTGAAAAGCTTTAACGGTAAATAAAATTACATCAAATTCAGTTGCTTTATCTAGCTGATTTAATGAAATAAATTTTGCGTCAATTTTTTTTGATGCACCCTTACCTCTACTGTAAAAGCGGGTGTTTGTTGGGTTTTTACGAGTTAAAACACTGACATTATGCGATGCGCTCAAAAAGTGGCTCAGCAATAAGCCAATAGCGCCATCGCCAACGATTAAAATATTAGCCATGTGGGTTCTTTTTTCGAGGTGTAAAAATTACTCTAAGTAAAAAGTAGCTTGCAGCACCTGCAAAATCAGCAAAAAAATCACCAAGTGATGCTTGCCTATAAGGGAGTGCGTCTTGCATTATTTCTATTGAGGCGCCATAACCTGCCAATAAGAGTATTTGAGCATATAAAGGAAGCTTAAAAGCCTTGTCCATTATTATGGCTAATATAAAAAAAATCCCAAAATGGGCAACTTTATCAACATGAGGAAATAAATTTACAACGCCACCTTTTATTTCTTTGGCAAATAAAAAGGTGAAAGCCACTATGCTGATTAAAAAAACTGCTTGATAAACACGCCTTGTCACGACAAATCCTAAAATCGCTTAAAAAAGAGGCGCAAGTATATCAAACTAATTTAGTATCGCACCTGAACAAGATGCAGAAAAATGTAAAGATTTATAATTTTAGCGTTATAATTGCCACATAAAATTAAGATTAAATAGTTAGGAGTATACTAATGCCTTCATTTGATATTGTATCTGAAGTAGAAATGAACGAAGCTAAAAATGCGGTTGATAACGCAAACCGTGAACTAGAGACTCGCTTTGATTTTAGAGGCGTTGATGCATCTATTGAGCTAAACGATAAAACAATTAAGCTTAAAGCAGAAGCTGACTCTCAAGTTATGCAGTTGTTTGATATTTTAGCGGGAAAAATTTCAAAGCGCGGTATGGATGTAGCTAGTTTAGAACTTCAAGATATTAGCCGTGCAGGAAAAAATGTATTTCGTAACGTTGGGTTAAAGCAAGGTATCGAAAAAGACATGGCCAAAAAAGTGGTTAAAGCCATTAAAGATTCAAAAGTTAAAGTACAAGCCGCTATTCAAGGCGAAGAAGTGCGTGTGACAGGTAAAAAACGTGACGATCTTCAAGAGGCTATGCAAGTAGTGCGCAGCGCTGAGCTAGGTCAGCCTTTTCAGTTTAAAAACTTTCGTGACTAAAGTGCACCTGCTAGACCCTAGCTAACGAGTGTGTTGAATGTATTAATAAAAGCTAAACAGTAATGTTTGGCTTTTTTTCTGTGAGGTTATTTTTCGTATTTATCATAGGTAAATCTAGCTTTAGCTATATAGACGTCCATTGACATTTGTAAACAAAATACTCACAATAGCGACATATTTTCAAGGTGCTTGCTAGCCACTTCATGTAATGATTTTTTTAGCAGGATAATCGGGAAGTTGGTGCGTTTTCATGATGACTACAAGCCCAACACTGCCCCCGCAACGGTAAAGTATTGCATATTTTGATGTGCTTACTGAGTCCGGAGACCGGCCTTGATGCTATCTTACTTACTTAAATCTTTGCGGTGGGCAAAGGTAGGGGACATCATGTTAAACAAAATAACTTTAGGCGTTGCTATTTCTGCTGCGCTTTCATTTTCTGTGTCTGGCGCAGAGCAATCAATTGAAAAAATAACCGTTACAGCTAATAAATTTGAGCAATCAATCAATGACGTTTTAGCAAGTGTAAATGTTATTGAGCGTGCAGAAATAGAAGCAAGCAACGTACGCGATTTACCCTCTCTTTTAAATACAGTTGTTGGTCTTGATATTGTAAGTAATGGGGGCTTTGGGCAAAAAGCGGATGTATTTGTACGTGGCGCGTCGGCAAAATACACATTGGTTTTGGTGGATGGTGTTAGGATAAGTGATGCGACATCGGGGAGTGTGTCGCTTACTAATATCCCTGTTAATAGCATTGAACGTATCGAAGTTATCAAAGGTGCTCGCGCGGCCATTTATGGTTCAGATGCAATCGCAGGGGTTATTAACATCATTACTCGTGATGCAATTAATAATACCTTATCTGCAACATTTGGTAGCAATAGTTACTCAAACTATCAGCTAGCAGGTGGGGTAGCTAAAGATGCGTTGAGCTTTAAATACAATGCAGGTTATGAAGAAACAGATGGCTTTGATGTTACTGAAAAAGACCCTACTGCTGCAATTACTAAAGATCATGATGATGATGGCTATAGAAATAAAAATATTGGTTTTAACTTAAGCTATCATACTGAAGATTTGGGTCAATTTAGCGCACAAGCACAGTATAGTGAGGGTGAGGGTGAATACGACTCGGCATACTCTAGCGACGCTTATGATTTTGAAAACTATATAGCTAAATTAGGTTGGGAAAAAAGCTCTCAAAATTATAATCAAGGTGTTTCAGTCAGTTTATCGCAAGAAGAAAATGAGCAAACAGGGACTGCAGTAAATACTTTTTATAGTACTGAACGTTTTGAAGCAGAATATCGTGGTCTATATACTTTAACTCAAACACTAGAATTAAGTGGCGGTGTTAATTTATTACAAGAAGATTTATCCGGTTCTACAGCAACTTCATTACATGAAAAACGCGATAATAAAGCATTATTTATTGGTGCTTTTTATGACGATGACATATGGCTTGCTAGTGCTGTTATTAGAACCGATGATTACGATTACCACGGTCGCGCTAATACATACAGCACAGGTGTTGGTTATAAAGCTAATAAATATATTAGTGTTCGTGCAAGTCACGGTACAGCATTTAGAGCACCATCATTGGTGAACGCGTTTGTAACGAATAGCCTCTATTATGTAGGTAACAGCGATATTAAGCCCGAAGAGGCTGTGAATAATGAGCTGGGCATTACGCTTACAACAAAATGGGGTCGTTACGATATTACTATTTTTGATAATAATATTACAAACTTAATTGAAAACCAATATGACGCTAATTTGGGAAAATATGTCCCTTCAAATGTTGCGCGTGTGTCTATGCAAGGGGTTGAAATTAGTGCTGAGTTTAGCGCATTAGGATTTGAACATAACGCTAACTTAAGTTTTTTAGATACAGAAGATGAAACTACGGGTAAAGAGTTAGCGCGTCGTCCATCTGAAGCATTTAATTATACACTTACTAAAAGTTGGGGATATTTTGACGCCAATCTAACCATGCTATATCGCTCATCTCGCGATTCAATTTCATACTACGATACAGAAATTGCAGCGTTTACTGTGTTTAATATTGCTGCTAACTATCAGCTTTTAGATAATCTAGCGCTACATGCACGTATTGAAAACTTAACTGATAAAGAGTACTTCACTGCGGGTATTGGCTTTGCCGCAAGTGGTGAGCTTTTAGGTTACAGCGCACCCAGCAGACAAGTATTTGCTGGGATTAGCTACCAGTTCTAAGTTTATTATTTAGTTATAAAAAATACAAAAGCCCGATAAGTTATCGGGCTTTTTGCATTTTCTGTTTACTTTTAAGTTATACCAACCTGCATAGACCTCTAAACAGTTTAACCGATTAAATCATACGCTAACGTCGTTATAAATTTTTATTTAGAACCACTAGATATAAAATTTTTGCCTAGTTAGAGCGCAATTTTATTATCGTTAAATAGCTTCTATACTTATGCAGATTGGTATTAATCAGCTAAGAACTCTTTAAATACGGTTTCAAATTTGTGTAACTTAGGTGCTATTAAAATACTACAGTAACCCTGCTGTGGATTTTCGTTATAGTAATCTTGGTGATAATGCTCTGCTGGGTAATACGTAGTGGCAGGGCTGATTTCTGTCACAATTGGCTCAGCGACATGGCTTTGCAGTTGAGCTATCATTTCGTTGGTTTGCTTAAGTTGAGCTTCATCGTGATAGTAAACAACACTTCTATATTGTGTGCCTATATCGTTACCTTGGCGATTCAATTGTGTTGCGTCATGCAGTGTGAAAAACATTGCTAAGAGTGTTTCAAAGCTAACTACAGTCGCGTCAAATTCAATTTTAACAACCTCAGCGTGACCGGTTGTGCCTGAGCATACAGAGTTATATGTTGGGGCGTCAGTTTCGCCACCAGTGTAGCCAGAGCTTACGGTTAGTACGCCATTTACACGTCTAAATGCAGCATCTATACACCAAAAACAGCCGCAACCAAATGTTGCTACTTGCGTTGTTGAGCTCATAAGTATTCCTAAAATGTATATGGGGTTTAAAGGCGAGCATAAATTGTATGCGCCGCAACAACAAGGTTACGGCGCAATTAAGAGGCTAGATCTCTTCGAAAGGTTTTTCAGCGGCTTGTTTGTCTAATTTTTGCTGTAAAAATTCAGGTGATTGAGTGTTACGTGCAAGTGCATAATATGCAGCAGGTACAACAAAAAGAGTTAGTAGGGTCGATACAATAACCCCAGTAAACACGACTACACCTATCACCATACGGCTTTCAGCGCCCGGACCTGAAGCAAGTACTAAAGGTACCGAACTCATAACCGTAGTCAGCGAGGTCATAATAATAGGGCGCAAACGCTGAGTTGCTGCTTGCAAAATAGCTTCACTAAATTCAACGCCTTTATCGCGTAGTTGGTTAGTAAATTCTACAATCAAAATACCGTTTTTAGCACTTAGCCCTATGAGCATGACAATACCTATTTGGCTGTAAATATTTAAGGTAAGTCCTGTAGCCCAAAGTCCGAACATAGCGCCCATTAAACCAAGTGGTACGGTAAGCATAATGACGAACGGATGCATAAAGCTTTCAAACTGTGCTGCCAGTACTAAAAAGGTAACAGTGAGTGCAAGTATAAATACGTAGGTCATCGCTGATGCGCCTTCGTAGTAAAGCTGCGATTCACCTTTGTAATCTACTGCGCCATCTATATCGTTTTCTTGCGCGGCTACCTCGTTTAAAAAGTTAAGCGCTTGCTCAAGTGTATAACCGTCGGCTAAGTTGGCGCTTAATGTAATTGCGCGCATACGGTTGTAACGGTTTAAGCGTGAGGCTGTTGCTTCTTCTTTTAAGCTGATAAGGCTATCAAGTGGTACTAGTTCACCGCTTCGTGATTTAAGGTATATATTTGAAATATCAGTAGGGTTGGTGAAATCTTCTTTAGTCCCTTTTAAAATCACATCGTATTCTTCACCGCGGTCAATAAAGGTTGTAACACGGCGCTGGCCAAGCATTGTTTCTAGTGTACGGCCTACATCAGATACCGACACGCCTAAATCGGCGGCTTTGTTTTTATCTATACTGACTAAAAACTGTGGGAAGGTTTCTTTATAATCATGATCGATTCTTACTAAACCAGGGTTTTGCTCAGCACGCTTTATTATACGGTCACGCCAATCGGCAAGTTGTGCATAGTCATTACCCTGCAGCACAAACTCAATTGGGCGAGATGAACCACCACCGCCAATACCACGGCGCATAATGGCAAATGCACGAACATCGGTAACTTCTTGCATTTTACCGCTTATTTCATCCATTACTTCCCACGTTGAGCGTTTGCGTTTATCCCAATCGGCCATACCCACAATCGCAACACCGCCGCTGCCACCCCAACCGGGTACTCGAACAAGTACGCGACTCAGTTCACCTGCTTGCGAATAAGGCATTAGGCGCTCTTCAATTTTAGCCATATTAGCGGCGTTATTTTCGTAACTTGCGCCTTCAGGGCCGCTCATCATAATAAAGAACGTGCCACGGTCTTCTTTTGGTGTTAGCTCAGAAGGAACTTGTAAAAACAACGAGTAACTAACAAAGCCAGCTAATAATAAGCTCACCATTAAGCCCCATTTTCGGGTTATGTTAGTGGAGAGTGAATTACGGTAACTTACTTCAATTTTAGTAAATTGACGGTCCATCCATTGGCTAAATTTATTTGGTTTGTCTGATACTTTAAGTACTTTAGAGCACAAAGCTGGTGCGAGAGTAAGTGCTGTAACACTTGAGAAAAATACGGCAGCACTTACCGCCATAGCAAACTCAGTAAATAATGCACCTATACGGCCATCCATAAATACTAATGGCACAAACACAGATATAAGTACAAGCGTGGTTGCTACTATGGCAAAACCTACTTCACGCGCGCCTCTAAATGCAGCTAGTAACGGCGGCTCACCCAATTCAATACGACGGTGAATATTTTCAAGCATTACAATGGCATCATCTACTACTAAACCAATGGCCAGTACTAAGGCAAGTAAAGTTAGTAAGTTAATTGAGTAGCCCATTGCCAACAAAAACATAAAGCTACCAACAAGTGCGACCGGTACGGTGACCGCAGGAATAAGCGTTGCTCGTATATTGCCTAAAAACAAAAATATAACGAGTACGACTAAACCCATAGAGATGGCAAGTGTGCTGTAAACTTCATTAATAGACTCTTTAATAAATACAGACGAATCGTAGCTGTCTTGAATTGTGGTACCTTCAGGTAGGTTTCGTTTGATTTTTTCAAGTTCGCTGCGTGCGTTATCTACTACGGTTAGTGTGTTTGCTTTAGCTTGTTTTACAATACCTAAGCCAATCATATTACGCCCGTTACCACGAAATAAGCTTTCGTCATCGGCAGCTTCTAAACGTACATCGGCAACTTCACCTAAACGTACTAAGTAACCTTCATCACCACGTTTAATTACCAGGTTTTTAAAATCGCGCTGATCTTTATAACTACGGGCAGTACGCACGGTAAAGTCACGATCTATAGATTCTATTTCGCCAGCAGGTAACTCAACGTTTTCTGTACGAAGTGTGTTTTCTATATCGCTTGAGGTAATACCCCGTGCGGCCATTGCTTGGCGGTTAAGCCAAATTTTCATGGCGTATTGGCGCTCACCACCAATACGTACGTTAGATACACCATCTACTACGGCTAAGCGGTCAACAATAAAACGCTGCGCGTAATCAGAGAGCTGTAACGAGTCCATTGTTTCGCTGTTTAATACAAACCAGGCGATTGGGCTTTCATCACTATTTGATTTAGATACTTCTGGCGGGCGTACCTGATCGGGCAAACTATCAAGTGCACGTGCTACACGTTCGCGTACATCGTTAGATGCTGCATCTATGTCGCGGTTAATATCAAACTCAATGGTAATGTTTGAACGTCCATTACGACTCGATGAGTTAATACTTTTAATACCTTCAATACCTGAAATTCGATTTTCTATTATTTGCGTTATTTTGGTTTCTATAATTTCGGCAGAAGCACCTGTGTATTCAGTGCTGATATTTACAATCGGCGTTTCAATATCCGGGTATTCACGAAGTGGCAGCATAGTAAACGCAACCAGTCCAAAAGTAAGAAGCAGTAAATTAATTACAATGGCAAAAACGGGGCGCTTGACGCTAGTATCTGTAATTTTCACGTATTACCCCTTTACGCTTACTTTACTTCCAGAGCGAATTTTTATTAGCCCCTCAGTAACAATTTGCTCGCCATCAGTTAGGCCCTCGTCGATAGCAACCCAGCCATTATTTCTGCTAGCAACATGCACTTCAATTTTATTAGCTATCCCATCTTGAATTTGAAAAACAAAGTGTTTGTCTTGCAAAGGTATAACCGCTTTTTCTGGCACCATTAAAGCTTGGTTGCTGCTTAGCTCAAGTGCTGTATTTAGTAACATACCAGGGCGAAGTAATCCTGATTTATTGGCAAAGCTTGCTGTTACTTCAACACTGCGAGTAACCGAATCAATACGCGAGCTAATATGCGTTACCTTGCCGTTAAATGTTTGTCCTGGGTAGGCATCGTTTTGCGTAAGCACTTTCATACCCATATTTAATTGTGCTAAATATTTTTCAGGTACTTTAAAGTCAACTTTAATAATACTAATATCATCAAGTGTTGTGATTATTGTTGTATTACTTACGTAGGCACCTATTGATATTTCACGCTTACCTAACAGGCCTGAAAACGGCGCACTAATAGTCATTTCGTTTAATTTAGTTTTAGCGCTTTCTAGTTGGGCCTCTGTTGCATCAACACGAGATAACTGCTCCTCAAGTAACGACTTTGCCGTTGATTGCGAGCGTGAAAGTTCGGTAAGGCGATCTAACTGGCGTTTTTCCTCACGTAAGTTAATACCGAGTTCTTTAACTGCAAGTTGCTCTTGTTGGCTTTGTAACTGTACTAATTTTTGTCCTTTACTGACTAAGTCGCCATCTTTAAAATATATATCTGTGACATAATCGTTTTGCGCACTTTTTATATAAATAGCTTGGTTTGCACGTGCACTACCGATGGCCTCTATCATCACTGCGTTTTCCTCAGAAGTAACAGTATGAGCCGTTACTTGGGTAGACATTTGTGATGAATCGGCTTGTTCGCCGTGGCTAGCGGGTAAATATAAATAAACGCTAAATATTAGAAGTAACGTAATAATAAATGGAAAAAGTGCTTTACCTGATTGTCTTGAGTACATTGATTTCATACCTGAAAATGAATTGTAAGTATTGTACGAAATAAGACCGTGAAAAGACGGTTATGTATCTCATAAATTTGTGCGTTAAGCGTAAAAGTAAATAAGATTTATTCATTGTTCCTATTTTGTTGAGGAAAAAGTGGTAATGTATGAAATTTAAAACTAGCTGTAACTTATGTATAACAACAAGAAAGGTCATAATTTGGGGCATTATTATGTTTGTTTTTTATATGGTGTTTTACCGATATGGATAAATCTGACAATGTCATTAAGTTTCGGGCACAGGGCGCGCGAAACGCAATTGAGGCGATTGTTGTAGGTGCTATAGGCTTAGTCTTTATTATGTTATTTAATTTACTGAGGCCGGGTGAGATTAGCATACTTGAAATATTTTTAGTGAGCTTGTGCCTTGTGGCTATTTTTATTGGATTTTTAAAATCTCAAGAACCATACCATAGCCTTATATTAAGCGAATCTGAGCTCGTTTATTGCCACAAGTACGGAGCTTGGTGTATGCCTCATAGTAACTTTGATCACAGTGGAATACCCAAAGTAGAAGATGGCTTTGACTATTTAGAATTAAATGCGGTTGGCGTTAAGGTAAATGATATAGACGACTTTTTATCAAGCATAGCGCCTAGAATTGCAGGGAAATTATTAATAGAGCAGCGTAATTTATTTATGCAAGTTGTTCAAAAACATTGCAAAAATGGCAATTGCCCATCAGAATGGTTAATAGAAGATACACATTACACATCCCATAAAGGGATAAGCTATACTGGGCTTATAGCCATGTTTGCTAATAGAACTAAGCACCTTCAGCAGCTAACAGGTTACGATTTATTATTGCCTGCCAGCGTGTTAGATAGAGATATTTGGGCATTTAGTGCTAACTTAAATAAGTGGAAGCGCGAGCCTAGTCAGTTTATAGCGTCGCAGCTTAGTAATTAAGTTACGACTGTAGGAAAGAAAAATGAGTCAAGAGAGAGCCTTTTTAAAAAGTGGTCGAAACACCATAATACATAAAGATAAAAAGCATGATTTAGTGATTGTAAACTCTGAAATTCATCCTCGAATTAAAGTAACGCAACATGGTCTGGAGCCATTTAAAGAAGAATTACCTAAAAACCGCCGTGATGCAAAAGAGCGTTATTTAGAAATGGTTTATGTAAGTAGCGCTGATATATTTGGCGAAGAAAAGCAGTTGCTGTTTATTCAAGCTCTAGACGGGCGTGAATACAAAATAGATTACAGTAAAATCGGTACGAAGTTGTTTGTACGTATTCATCAAGACACATATATGTAGTACTTTAATGGCATCTTTATTGCTAGTGATTACACTATAGTAATTATTTGACATAATAAGGTGCTGCGTATGAAAGCGTTTGCTTTAATCCCCCTCATTTCGTGTGGTTTACTGAGTGCGTGTGGAGGCGGTGGCGGTGATAGTGATAATACAGTTGTTGAAACGTCTGTTAATGCTGGAGCCGATTTACAAATTATCGAAAAATCTGAATTTACCATCACAGCACAAGGTTCCCCCGCTGATGGTACTTTTTCATGGCAACAAGTTAGTGGCCCAAGCATAGAAGGTTTCCCCCTTGAAGGCGCTGAGCAAACACTTACTGCACCTGACGTAAAAACTGATAGTCAAATAATATTAAGAGTGAGCTATCAAAGTACAGGTAGTAGCGCTGTTAGTGACGACATTTCTATTTCAGTGAGCTCTAATAACCAACTACCTCTTGCTGTTGTTACACAAACATCTCCTGAAACACTTCCCTCTGTATACAAAGATACAGTGACTTTGAGTGCCCTAGAGTCGAGCGATCCTGATGATAATGGTCAAATTGATAGTTATTTGTGGCAATTGCTATCGGGTCCTGATTTAGATATTGAGAGTTTTAATGAATCAACTCTTAGCTTTTCTCATCCATTACTTGAAAGCAACGTGAATTTATCTTGGCAGCTAACTGTCACTGATGATGAGGGTGGCGAGGCGAGTACTCAATATTCAATGACACTCAACAAAACAAATGAGTTAGTAGATGCAAATGCAGGCGCAGATCAAAATGTTGAAGAGTTTGGACAAGTAACGCTTGATGCTACAAATAGCGAAACAGTTACCGATATCTATAAGTGTAAATGGCAACAACTTACCGGTAATAGCGAAACATTAAGCAATAGCGACCAATGTACAACGACATTTTTTGCCTCAGATGTTGATACTGAGTCTACATTGAGCTTTGAAGTCACGGTAACCGACTCAAAAGGACGCACCGATACAGACTCTTTATTTGTTGATGTATCACCCAAAGCACTTGGACTCATCAACGATAGTGGTGTTGGTGAGTGTTATAACAATACTCAACGTATTAATTGTGAGAGTGATGACTTTCCAGCGCAAGATGCAGAGCTTGGACGCGATAGCTATGCAAACCGCTTAGATAAAGTTGGCAAAGGTAATTTAGCGTTTGATTACACTAAACTTAATGAGTTTGCTGATGAAGTTGGTGATGATAGTAGTGACTTTACCTGTATACGCGATAATGTTACTGGGCTTGTATGGGAGGTGAAAAGTGTGGCATCTGGCACGGTACCAAATACTTCGTTACGTGATGGTCAAAATCATTACTTTTGGGATGTAGGGAATACGACTTTTACCGATACCAGTACAGCCAATTCAACGTGTCCGGACAATACAAGTTGTGGAGTACAAAGTTATATAAACGAAGTTAATGATTTAGATTTTTGTGGTGGTACAAACTGGCGATTACCTACTTATACAGAGCTTTTGAGCTTAATTGATTACGGTAAACAAGGGCAAAGTATATTAATTGATGAGGCATTTTTTCCTAATATGCCAAGTGAAAGTGCATTAAGCCATTTACGTTACTGGACCTCACAGACAGCAGCTGATGGTACCAGTTTATCTCAAGCGTATATCATTGATATGAGTGATGGTAACGACCTTGCTTATCCAAAAGAAAATACTGCTTATGTACGTTTAGTTAGAAGTCGTTAGGAGAAAATAATGAAATTAAAATTACTCTATGCACTAGCAACTATAAGCTTGAGCTTTAATATTGCAGCGGCGCAAACGTGCTACGACGGTGCAGATACCACAACACCGACAGATAGATTTACTATAAATACAGATGGCACAGTGTCTGATAGCGAAACAGGCCTTATGTGGCAACGCTGTAGTTATGGGCAAACTTACAATACAGAGACACAACTTTGTGAGGGATCAACACCTTCTCTTACTTGGCAAGAAGCACTTCGTGGTGCTAAAAATGATACAACCGCAGATTACGATGATTGGCAAATGCCTAACATTAAAGAATTGGCGAGTATTTTAGAGCACAGTTGCACAGAGCCGAGTATTAATGAAGACGTATTTTTGGGCACTAAGCTTCAAAACTATTGGTCAAATACATCGGGTGTAAGCACAATGAGCTCAGCGTGGGTTTATCAATTTGATAGTGGGTTGAATAGCTTACATGCTAAAACCAGTAATGTGTATTTACGGTTAGTGCGCTACGAAGAGTAAAATGCATACTAAGATTAGACAGACAAAAGTGCAGCCTTAAAACAGCTGCACTTTTTTTGTTTTACATAAATTTACGTTATTTCAATAATAAAGCGCTTACAACGTTGTCACTCAGCGCATTTTTTTGCCATTATAGGCCGTGATTTAATTACGAAGGAACATCACGGTGTATTTAAGCTATTTTGGCCTGAACGAAAAACCTTTTTCGATCTCGCCCAACCCTCATTACTTATTTTTAAGTGAACGACATAAAGAAGCCTTAGCACACCTTACCTATGGATTAGGTGAAGACGGTGGTTTTGTATTATTAACAGGTGAAGTAGGTACAGGTAAAACTACAATTACCCGCAGTATGTTAGAGCAGCTTCCTGAAAACACTCAAGTAGCGATGATCCATAATCCAGCGCTTTCAGAGCTGGAGTTATTAGCCAGTATTTGTGATGAGCTCAACATTAGTTACGATGTTCATAATGCGACGCTTAAAAGTCTTACCGATATTATAAAAAAGCATTTAGAGACTAATAATAAATCGGGCGGGCACACTATACTTATTATAGACGAAGCACAATTACTTGCTCCTAACGTGCTTGAGCAATTACGTTTGCTGACAAATATAGAAACCGATCATAAAAAATTATTACAAATAGTATTGGTTGGTCAACCAGAGCTGCAAGAACTTTTGAAGCGCAACGAATTAAGGCAACTTGCCCAGAGGATAACGGCTCGTTACCATTTATTACCACTTACGCAAGGCCAAACAGTCGCTTACATAAAGCATCGGTTACATATTGCAGGGTGTGATAAAGGAATCTTTTCGATGGATGCCATGCAAGCTGTTCATCAATTAACTGGCGGTGTGCCACGATTAATGAACTTGGTCTGTGAGCGTGCTTTAGTTGGGACTTTTGCAAAGCAGCAGTTGATAGTTGATAGCGATATAATAAAAAAATCAGCCCATGAGTCATTACCCATGGATTTTGTCGCACCGGTTAACGAAGCTAACAAAGCAACGTCATTTGTACCCTATAGCCTTGCATTCGCTGCTTTATTTGCCGTAGGCATTGGGCTTTCATTTATTTTATAGTTAGGTAAGTTATGTCTTATTTATTAGATGCGCTAAAGCAGTCGCAGCAATCAGATATGAGTGCTGAACAGTACGACTTACAATCTGAGCAGTTAAAGCAACAGCAAGCACTTAAGCGTTATAGACGATTAGCATTAGTATTTGGTACAAGCTTAGCTGCTTTTATTGCGGTAGCGGGTGGCTTTACCGCCGGAAAGTGGTTTCAAAGTACGACTTTATTAAACGCAGCGGAACCCGCTGTAATTAAGGTGGTGGAAAGCGAAAAATCATCGCCTAACAAAGACGTTAAAGAGGAAGATGCTGGAGATGAAAAACAGCAAGTAGCTAAGTTAGAGCCTGCAAAAGTAGCTCCAACAAATACTGCAACGATTGAAGGGCAACTTGTGCATGTGCAAACCCCCAATGGTGTACAGCAAATGTTATTAACCCCAAATGGTCAGTATATTCCTATGCCGTCGAGCCAGGTCACGAGCGCAGCAGGTTATAATCAGCAAAACATGCAACAAGTAATGCCTGTTCAAAATTATAATCAGCCAGCGTTTAACCCACAAAGTAATTACAATCCAAATAATGCACAAAACACTGCGGTATTTGGGCAAAATCAAAATACCGCATCGGCTCAACTTGATATGAGTAAATATAAAGTATTGGGTAAGCCAATTAATGGCAGCACCCAATCTCAACAGACGAGTGACCCTGAGCTTGATGCTGTGCCTACAACTCTTAAAAATGCATTTGCGCAAGCTATACAAGATGTCGAAAAAAACCAAGATTATGAAGTTACTCAAGCGTCAAAAACGTCATCACGTGTTGAGCCTGTTGAGTTATTACCTGATGGTTTGCAATCAATGTTACCTAGTATTAAATATCAAGCGCATATATATTCATCGAGTGCTGATAAACGTTGGATCAAGCTTAATGGCCGAGAATTACACGAAGGAGAAAGCATAGGAGCTCTAACAGTCACAGAAATTACACCTGAGCAAAGTGTGCTAGATTTTGATGGTTATGAGTTTAGCTTAAAAGCTTTGCAAGACTGGCCGCAGTAAGCGCTTAGTTATCATGTTGAGAGCTCGGTAGAATATTGAGCTCTCAATAGTGCTTAGGATAATATTGAATTTTTATAAAAGCGTTCTAAATCAATGTTATATTCTTTAGGTTTAATCGTTGACTCAAGAGTGTCTACAGTTTTTTTATTAGATAAATCAATATCTTTTACTTCGGTGTAGCGGCTATGCTTAGCGCTGTAAAATGTTTTAACGACAGGTTTTAGTGGTGCCCCCGGATTACTCTCGGTGACCAAACCCACTCTTTGACTCGATAACCTTACAAGCGTTCCTACCGGATGGATGCCAATACATTGAATAAATTTATTAAGCAGCACAGGATCAAAGCTATCAGGGCACCCGTCTTTTAATATTTTAAACGCCTTTATTGGCTCCATGCCTGCTTTATAAACACGTTCTGCGGTAAGTGCATCATAAACATCTACAATTGACGCCATACGCACATACTGACTTATCTCGTCACCTTTTTTACCAAACGGGTAGCCTTTACCATCGAGTCTTTCGTGGTGCATACCTGCAATATCTACCGCGATCCCTGTTAAGCCAGAGTCTTCTAATATCTCTTTACTGAAAAGCGAATGCATTTTCATTATTTTAAATTCGTCGTCTGTAAAGCGGCCAGGTTTGTTTAGCACTTCATCAGGGATTTTTATTTTACCAATGTCGTGTAATAGTGCGCCGGTAGTCAGCTCAACAATAGTGTCTTTCTCTATATTTAAGTGTTTTGCAAAAATACCCATTAAAATTGATACATTAATTGAGTGCTCAAGTAGGTAGGCATCTTTTTGGCGCATTTGGGTAAGGCAGGCTAGGGCATCTTGATTTCTAAAAACAGAATCCATAAAGCCACTTGCCAGTTCTCTAAACGGCCCTATATCTATATCACGGCCAGCTTTTATATCTTTAAATGCTTTTATTTGCAGTGTTTTTGCTTCGTCATAAAGCTTTTTTGCTTTTCCCATTTCTTGCTCAGCGCTGTTTATTTTTTGCCAAGGATCACGCTTTATTTTTGTTGTAGGTGTAGCGATAGGATCTTTTTCAGGGACTGAATCAATGAGGGTTTTATCTGGGTCAATTTCTACTTCTAAAATACCTGCTTTTATCAGGTTATTAATACCAGCTTGAGTTTTAACCCAGCCTTGGTTTTTAATTTTAATACTGCCAGTTTGTTTGGTAACGCTTTGCACAAACATACCTGGGACTAACTTAGTAATAGGAATGGTTTTCAATTTTACGACTTCAGTTGTTAATCTACTTTTAAACTAACAAACTTATACGTAACGACCAAATAAAATAAGGCACTTTACAGTGCCTTATTTTATTTTTTAGTGAAAAAGCATTAGCTTAATTATTCATCATCTTCAACAAGCGTCATTAGCGAGGTATTACCGCCTGATGCTGTTGTATCAATACTAATTGTTTTTTCAGTAATTAAGCGCTTGATTAATGTATCGTAATACTCAGAGCTAATTACCGGTAAAATTGCGCCTTTACGCTGTGCAAGCTGTTGGCTGAAGTAGCCTAAACGAGACGAGCGAGCGGCAACTACCGCACCAGCTAAATGAGGGTGAGCTAAGATAGCTTGTAACTGATTAGGTTTAGCTACTTGGAAAACACCTTCAGCAACACCTGTAGAGATAAATTTATCTTTAAAGGCAACAGCTTCATCGTAAAACAGCTCAGACGCTACAGTAATTACCGTATTACCTGCGGCAATAGCGGTAATGATAGACAATGCCCAGAAGTTAAATGATGTGCTCTTATCTGCATAACACACTACACAACCACGCGCTTCTAGATGAAGTGTATTAGACTCACCCGTTGGCCCTGGCAGGGTAGTAAATTTACGCATGTGCTTTTCAAGGCGGTTAAGCTGTGCACGAGCTTCTGATAATGTTAATGCTAAATCGTCTGCTAAATCGTCGATAATTTCTACCGTCGCGATTTTAGCAAGCAACTGACGCACAGCCGAAACACGGTCGTTTAGTGGTGTTGCACGCCAGATTTTTTCATCGCGCATTGAGTTAGCCATTAGCTTTTTAACTTGCTCATTTGCACCGCTGTAGTGGTGTAAATCAAGCTCATCTGGCGTCAGGTTTGTCATTTGCACGTTATCTGGTGATGCCTTTTCTTTTACTAAACGTTGAAGGTAGTTAGGGCCACCGGCTTTAGGGCCAGTACCTGATAAACCACGGCCACCAAATGGTTGCACACCAACAATAGCACCAATCATGTTTCGGTTAATGTAAACATTACCTGCACGTGACATTTTAGCAAGGTACTCACAGCGCTCTTCAATGCGTGAATGTACACCCATTGTTAAGCCATAACCTGTGTTGTTAATTTGATCCATCACGTCATCAAGTTCGCTCGATTTAAAGCGAACAATATGAACACATGGGCCAAATACTTCACGTTTAAGTACTGATAAATCTTTGATTTCGTATAAACGAGGTGCAAAAAAGTATGCGCCATTTTGCGTGTTATCCGGGATTTTACACTCGTAATGAAGTATAGAATTACCTTTTAAGTACTCAACGTGCTCGTTTAAGTTTTTAAGTGCTTTTTCATCAATTACCGGACCAACATCAGTTGATAGTAACGATGGATCGCCAATGTGTAGCTCAGCTAGCGCACCTTTAAGCATTTCGATAATGCCATCTGCTACGTCATCTTGAATGAATAAAACACGAAGAGCAGAACAACGTTGGCCAGCACTTTGAAAACCAGAACTGATCACATCGTCAACTACTTGCTCAGGAAGCGCCGTTGAGTCAACAATCATACAGTTTTGGCCACCTGTTTCTGCAATTAACGGTACTTGAATATCGTTACGTGCAGCAAGTGTTTGAGAAATTAATGTGCCTGTTTCAGTAGAGCCTGTAAACATAACCGCTTGAATGCGCTCATCAGGAACAATTGTTTTGCCTACTTCAGAACCACGAGCAATAACCGGTTGAACAACATGCTCAGGTAAACCAACAGACAGCATTAGTTCAATAGCACGAAGGGCTATTAAACTTGTTTGCTCAGCAGGCTTTGCAATTACAGTGTTACCTGTAACAATCGCAGCGGCAACTTGGCCTAAGAATATTGCAAGCGGGAAGTTCCACGGGCTAATACATAAAATAACGCCACGGGCTTCAAAACGCTCATCTTGCGATAGCTCCTCAGCGCGCGCCGCGTAGTAACGGCAAAAATCAACCGCTTCACGTACTTCATCAATACCATCTTGCGCTACTTTACCTGCTTCTTTAATACAGATAGCAACAAGTTCGTCGTGATGACGCTCTAATATGTCAGCAACGCGACGCAGTAAGTTAGCTCGCTCTCTTACTGGTGTTTGTGACCATGATTCAAGTGCTGCTTCAGCGTTAGCCAGTAATACTTTCATCTCTTCGCCAGTTTGCAATTTAACGTGGCCGATGATTTCTTTGTGGTTTGCTGGGTTTTTAACAGCTAATGAGCCTTCAGGTACTTGGCTTTGCTCAATTAAGTGCTCGTTAAACCATGTTTCAAGATTCTCTTTGAAAGGGGTAATAACGTTAATGTCGGTTAAATCCATGCCTTTAGAGTTAGCACGTTCTTCACCGTATAAATCAATTGGCATTTTGATTTGCGTATTGTACTTGTTACGCAAGCCTTGCAATGTTTCTACAGGGTCTGGAAGTAATGATTCAACAGGTTTTGTTGTATCTACAATGGCGTTCACAAATGATGAGTTAGCACCATTTTCTAACAAACGACGAACAAGGTACGCAAGGAGGTCTTCGTGTTGACCAACTGGGGCATACACGCGGCACTGAATTTTTTCTTCGTTAACGATTTGGTCGAATAATGACTCACCCATACCGTGTAAACGTTGAAATTCGAAACCAGTGTTGTCGCCTTTGGCTACTTCTAAAATAGTCGCGGCAGTGTAAGCGTTATGTGTAGCAAATTGCGGATAAAGCACATCGCGCGCTTCAAGCATTTTAATAGCACACGCTTTGTAAGAAACGTCTGTTGTTGCTTTACGGGTAAATACTGGGTAGTGATCTAAACCATCTTGCTGTGTGGTTTTGATTTCAGTATCCCAGTATGCGCCTTTTACTAGACGTACCATCATCTTGCGACCAACGCGGGTTGCAAGGTCAGTTAGCCATTCAATTACAAAAATAGCGCGTTTTTGATAGGCTTGAACCGCTAAGCCAAATCCTTGCCAATCACCAAGATCTTCATCACTGAATACCGCTTCAATTACATCTAATGAAATATCTAAACGGTCTGCTTCTTCTGCATCAACGGTAAAGCCGATATCGTATTTTTTAGCGGCAAGAGCAAGTTCTTTTAACTTAGGGACTATTTCTTCCATCACACGGTCTTTATGAGTGAACTCATAGCGTGGATGAATAGCAGAAAGCTTAACTGAAATGCCCGGGCTCTTAATTGGACCACGACCATTGGCCGCTTTACCAATTGAGTGTATAGCATTCATGTAGCTGTCAAAGTAACGCTTCGCATCTTTCATTGTGCGCGCGCCTTCGCCTAGCATATCGTAAGAATATACGTAACCTTTTTGCTCTGTTTCGGCAGCACGTTCAATTGCCTCGTCAATGGTACGACCCATTACGAATTGCTTGCCCATAATTTTCATAGCAAAGTTTACAGACTTACGAATAACTGGCTCACCTAAACGACCAATGGTCTTTTTAAGCATGCCGAACTGTTGTTCTTTAGTTTTGTCTGTGTAGTTAACCATTTTACCGGTAACTAATAATCCCCAAGAAGATGCGTTTACAAATAAAGAATCGCTGCTTCCTAAATGAGAGCTCCAATCACCTTTGGCTAACTTGTCACGAATAAGTACATCTTGAGTTGCTTTATCTGGTACGCGAAGCAGTGCTTCGGCCAAACACATTAATACAACGCCTTCTTCACTAGAGAGTGAAAATTCATTTAAAAGCGCATCAACACCGCCTTGCCCATCTTGCTCTTTACGAATGTTCAAAACAATCTGGCGGGCTCTTTCCCAGGCACGACTTCGTGCTTTTACGCCTACTTCTGCAAGCGGTAAAATATGATCAATAACTGCATTTTCATCTATGCGGTAAAAGTCACGGATTCTTTGTCTGATAGGACAAGTAGTAGTTAAATCGCCGTTGAATAACATAAGCAACCCTCAGGATGTTAAGAATTAAAGTAAAATTAATTACCAATAAATTACCAGTGATATTGTGAGTGCATTCTAATTAAAATTCAGCAGAATATGCTGGTTAAATTTCGCGATTTACGATAATTTACAGGGTATAAATTTAACTTATCCGCATAAAATTCTGTTATGACAATTCCAAATAGATTACGCATGCTAGATCGTATTGATTTAGCCATACTAGACGTTCTTCAAAAGAACGGCAGAATTTCTAATGTTAACCTCGCAAAACAGGTAAATTTGAGTGCCAGCCCGTGCCTAGATCGGGTTAAACGATTAGAGCAAGAAGGGTATATTGAAGGCTATTATGCCAAGCTTAGCGAAGCTAAACTTAATCAGAGCTTAGTAGCGCATGTTCAAGTATCGCTTGTTGCTTCAAATACAGCTGTATTTAAAGTATTTAGAGAGCACATATTAAGGATAGAACAAGTAGTCGAATGTGACATGGTTGCTGGTGGTTATGATTACTTATTAAAAATTCGCGTTTCTAATATGGAAGAATATAGACAAGTTCTTGGCGACTTAGTAGATATTCCCGGCGTGGGTACTCATCATACTTATATGGTGATCGAAAAGATTAAAAAGGACGAAGGATTGCTAATCGATATTTAAGCTTTTCTCAAGTAATAAAAAACCGCAATTGCGGTTTTTTATTTTAGTAGATAAAGGCTATACCAAATAGTTAGTACATCACCTTATACATAATTTATTACGACCTTCCGACTTCGCTCTATATAAAGCCGTATCAGCCGCGCATATTAATGCCTCAGATGTTCTGTACTGATTATCGTATTCACACGCTAAACCCTGGCTTACACTTATTTTTACATTCGCTGGCAAACCGAGATCTCTAAAATTAATGTTGAGTATTTTTTCTTGAATACGTTTTGCGATCATTTCTGCATTTGAGACATGTGAGCGGGGTAATACAACAGCAAACTCCTCACCACCATAGCGTGCTACTAAACTATCTTTTGAGGGGAGGCAGTCTTCAATTGTTTGAGCTACTTTTTGCAAACATTTATCACCCTTTACATGACCAAAATTATCATTAAACAGTTTAAAAAAATCAATATCGATCAAGATAAAACTCAAAGGCTGTTTGTCTACTATGCATTCTTGCCAATTTTTAATAATCGCCTTCTCTAAAGTGCAGCGATTAGCGACGCCTGTAAGGTGATCTATTTTGGCTATGTTTTCGAGTACTTTATACTTTTTAACATGCCTAGAAATATCATGCATAATACAAATAAATAGAGGAGTATTGTTTGTGGTTGATGCGGGTATACAAGAAATTGAGAGCTCTATATCTAAACAGTTACCATTGTTTTTTATTATTTTAACTTCTTTCGGGCCATGATTGAGTGGTGTTTGATAGTTGTTTTTCCAACTTTCAAACATGTATTGATAGTCATCGCGATACTGTTCTTGTAAACAATCTTGCCATTTTTTACCTATTAATGAGTCAGACGTAACATTAAAAAAACGAGCTGCAACGGGATTTACTGATTCAAACACTCCATCTGCATTAACAATAAAAATAGCATCGGCCATGACATTAGTGACATTAATAATTGCGCTTATTTTTTCATTGTTAACGGTATTAGAAATGCTGCTGATTAATGCAGATACAGCGTTGTCGGTGTTGTTTGCTCTGCTATTTTCATTATTGTTAGACATGGTGTTGCTCATTTTTATTGTTAATGAAACTTTATGTCTAGGAGTTTATTTAATTTATGGGTTTTAAACCTTTCGGTAACCTTCTGATTTAAGTTATTGTTATTTAATGTTTATTTAGGGGCGTTTTTAAAAAAATTGCACCGCAATTAATAGGCCTGTGCAATTTAAAAAGAAGCGTTGCTAATTAGAGTTCTTTTTCATTCTTAACTTGAGGATCGGCGCTTTCATATTTTTTGCCATTACACTCAACGTTAAAGGTTAAGCATACAGATCCATTATTTTCGTCTGTGTCGGTAATGATAATTATGTGGCCGTTATCACTTACTTTATAGCTGAAGTCTTGGGCGCATGGTTTTTGTGTGTCGATATCGGTGATAGTAGCGCCAGTAAATACGAAACCATTTTGAATTGTGGCGTCGTCTAAATTGTAGTTGCCAGCGGTTTCAGTTCTTACAACACTACCGCCAGTAGCGGGTTCGCCATTTTTTGTATAACTAAAAATAGCTTCACCGTTGTTAAGTTTAATATTTACTTGAAAGTCGACATTTTCTAGGGTGTTATTCATATCATTTCCTTTATGAGTAATTATAGTTGGAAGTTCGTAATGCCTAATTTAACTAGGCTTGCTTTTATTTCTGATATCTCGTCTTCTCTGTTTAAACAGGTATAAGCTTGTACTAGTGGGTATGTTATTTTTACGCTCTGACTTATTTTTGCAGCTTCAGAAATAGCTTTGATAGCACTTAAGCAAAATTGCTCTCGCTGTTTATTAGTTGTAGCTAAGTTTGCTTTGATTAAGTTTATTCTTGTATGTACTAAGTAATCACCAGTTCTAGTTAGGTTGGCTAATTGATGTGTGTAGTTTTCATTATTCTCAAGCTCAGTTAATAACTCCTGCGCTTTGAGTGGTGACTGTCTATTTATAAAATATTGAATCAGTGTAATTTGTGTATTAATAGTGCTGGTATTTTTAAAATTTTGAGATTTTAAAAAATTAATTATTTTTTCAATTGTTGAGTCAGTAGCTTCATCAGTAGATAGCATTAGTGAATGTGCTAAAGAGCGATAATACATAAGCTGAAATTTATTGTTTTTTGGATCTTGTACTAAAGCTTCATTGATAACTTGATTAGCCAAGCTGGCTTTTTTATGAGCCATCCGTTTATCACTCAAATAGCTCAGTAAATAACTTTGTTGCATATATAGGTTTGCTGACGTGTAAAAAAGGCTTGCATCACGAGGGTAGTTAGCAATCAATTTTGTGATTACCTCAACTGCACCTTCCAATATATTAACTGCTTCATTAAAGTTACTTAGCTTCTCTTCTGTTTTTGCAAGCCAACTAATCGTATCGGATTTATCTCGAAGTAAATTTTTGTTATTCGGTTTTAGTTCAAGCGCTTTATTTTTAAGTAAAAGCGACTCTGTAAAGTTCTTTTTTGCAGCGCTGTAGTGAGACTTTTCTATGTATAAAGAGCCTAAAGAATTAGATGAATACGACAATTCCATAATGGAGTTAAAATCATTGGCTGCCAGCGCATACATTTTTTTACTGTAAGCGTGGTATTTTTTAAACATTTGCTCTGTAGCTTGATGATCATTTTGATCATAAGCTAATTGACCAAGCCAAAAGGCATTGGCACCTGCAAGCGTGAGTAGCTCTAAGTTGTTAGGCTGTATTTTTAATAATGCCTCAAGGCGGGTGCGGGCGTTTTCAAAGGCGGTAAAGGCTTCATCGGTTTTACCTCGGGAATAAGCTACTTCACCCATTGCTTCGAGGGTTTGTGCGTACTGAAAACGGTTGTTAAATTGTGCTTTATTATCGCTAAAGCTAAAAAGTGAACTTGAATCGTCAGTTTGATCAGTAAAATACTCAAGTGCTTTATTACTAATACCATCAAGTAAGTCCATACGTTCAACGCTACGTAATTTATCGGCAAAGTCGCCGACCATAAACCCTAGTAAGCTTTCGGCCTCAAGCTGCTTTTTTTGCGCATGCTGTTGGGCTTTAAAACTAGTGAAGCTCATTAATAACGCGGTAAATGTAAGTAAGCACAATAAAGCAACGGTCACTCGTTTTGCTCTTATTTTTGTTTTTGTTTTTTTTACAGAGCTTTTGATAAGAGCATGCTCGTTATCATCTAATTTAAACAGTTTGTCGTTAAGTAATAGCTGCGCTTCTTGTAGCGGTTTACCTGGCACTAGGAGGTAAGCACTACTTTTACCTTCATCTACCCAATTTTGTGCTTGATGTTGTAAACGACTTTTTATTGCTAAGGCATCTTTATGGTCATTAATCCATTGTTTTGCGCGCGGCCATTGACGTAATAATGCCTCGTGAGCAAGACTAAAACAGGCTTCTTGGTTTTGTAAATGCGATACAAATAAACGGCTATCGACCATGGCTTGCACAAGCTCTTTTTGGCTTGTGTTTGTTAATGTTTGCCAGCGTGCAGCGCGGCTCGTAATGGTTTTACCATCTGGGTTTAAAGTGATCAGTTGTGATAATACGCTTTTTAGTTGCTGCTGTTGCTCATTACTAAGGTCAATAAATATATCTTCTGCTTTTTTGCCTATGGCGCCCTCAATACCCCCGAGTTTTTTGTAAACACTGTGCAGTAGCTCGTTATTATCACTGCGCTGTAAGTACAGCTCTTGCAATGTGTATTGCAGCATGGGCAATGCATCGGGGTTATTGGCGGTATCGGCGCACAATATTTCATCCAGTGGTGTTTGAGTTTGTGGGTCATTGGAGAACGTTAAATTAGCAGTTAACGCTGGCAGGCGAATAATTTGTTGGAGTTCTTAGCGGTTTGGCGGTGTTAAATCGTAGTGCGCGCCATGAGCTTTGCCTGCCATTAAACTTGGTTGTTCAACCACTAAAGGGTAAAAGTCGTTACGACACGCACTAAATACAATCACAGCTTTAGAGATTGCTAAGCGTTCAATAACCGATAAAAAATGGCTGCGTGTTTCGCTACTAAATATAGGAGAAGAAAGCAGTACTTCTAAGCGGTCAATAAATAAAAATAACTGGGGTGTTTTAAGTTGTGTAGAGGCTTTACTAAGTGCAGCTTGTATGGCGTTAATTACGCCATCTATTGCCAATTCTAGTTGCTCTGCAAGTGTTTGCGCGCTTAATCCTTCAAACACAGGCTGGGCGTTTATATCCCAATCAAGTAATGCAGAAGCTAAGTCTAGAAAAAGTCTATTTTTATGCACATCTGCAAAGTCGATCTGGGTGTAGGAAATAACCTCGATGCTATTATAGCCTCGCTCATCTAGCAGTTTTGGTAAAATTCCAGCATTAACAAGCGAGGATTTACCTGTACCACTAGGGCCAAGTATTAAGCAAAAAGCACGACCGTAATTTACCTGGCTAGATATCCTTTCCAGCAGGGTAGCTATAGATTGGGTACGGCCAAAAAAAACGTGGGTATCATTTGGGTTATATGCACGCAGGCCTAAGAAAGGGGATCCTCCCTGCCATGTACTTTTAGTGCTTGGGATAGGATCTGCTAACGGAAAAGATAATTTTGCAATAATGCGGTAGCCACGTTTACGGATAGTTTCAATATAATGTGGTTCATTGGCTTTATCACCGAGCGCTTTTCTTAGTTGAGTGATAGTTTTATGTAATGGATTATCGCCAATATCAGTATTTTTCCAGCATTTATTGAGCAATTCATCGCTGCTTACAATGTCGCCATTTTGTTGACACAAATGCAATAAAACTTCCATCGCTTTGGGCTCTAACTGTTTGGCTTTACCAGTGAGTTGAATTGAGTTAGTTGAAGGTGTTACTTGCCAATCGCCTAGGTAGAAGGGGTTGCGCATCATCATTACTCATTATTGTTTTTTATTATTAAAATTAAGTGCGTATTGATATTTATTAACACTATTTATATGGCAAATAAATCTATAACACAACTATTTGAGTTTATTCTGAGCAGAGGGGGGGAGTAAAGGATGAGCTTGCAGATATGCAAGCTCAAAATAAAAATAAATTAGCTTTCTAGGTCGGCTTTGTTAATTGTAATGACGCGTTGAGGGAATGGAATTTCAATATCAGCGTTATTAATTGCTTTATAAACACCACCGTTAATAGCCAGTTTGGTTTCGATAATTTTAGTAGTAGGCACCCAATATCGGTAGCTTATTGTAACACCGCTATCGGCGAAGCGTTCAATACCCACTTGTGATAACGGATTTTGTGCGACTAATTCATGTGCTTTAAGTACGTCTTCAATGAGGCTAATCGCGTTATCAGAGCATGCACTATAAGCTATATCTATTTCACCTTTGACCAATGAGTAACTAAATGAGTTGTGAAGTATTTCACCCACTATGTGCTTATTTGGAATGGTGATTTCTACTTTTTCTTCATTGATTAAAATAGTGTAGCCAAGCTCAATTGTTTTAACTTGGCCGCTTACATTTTTAACTTCAATAGTATCACCAACAACAAAAGGTCGAGTGGCTATAATGGCAAGGCCTGCACCATAATTAGAAAGCATTCCTTGCAGCGCTAAACCAGCACCTAAAGATGCAGCACCAATGGCTGCTACAAATGGCGTAACGCTGATACCTATTTTGCCAAGTGCAATAATTATAACCATTACAATTAGCAGTACTTTTACCACGCTACTGACAAAGTTTGTGAGCGTAATATCAACGTTATGGCGGGTCATTAACGCGGCTACAAATTTGGCAAGCTTTTGTGCTATCCACAAACCAATGAGGACGATAAAAATAGCGCCAACAATTTGCATACTGTAGGTAACCATATACTCAGTAAGCATGGTGTAATATTTTTCAAACTGTTCGATTTCAGAACTGATCATAAAGCGCTCTATGTTAGGGCTATGTTGTATTTTTCCAACTATAGCAAAATGTTGACTAAAAATGGATATAACAGCGGCACTATAATCGCTGTTAATAAAGCACTTAGTGCCATTGCAACTGATGAGTAAGCGCCTACTTTTGGATGCTCAGCAATAGCAGCAGCGGTCCCAATTGCATGGCAAGCTGTGCCCATGGCAACGCCTTGAGATTCGTGATTAAAAATATTAATGAGTTTAAAAAGCATAAAACCAAATAAAGCGCCTAGTAAACCAATAAAAATAACTAAAGCCGCAGCAAGTGAGCTAATCCCTCCTAACGAGTCGGTAACAATTAAAGATATTGGGGTCGTCACACTGAGTGCGGCAACAGATGCACTTAGCTGCGCTGGCGAATTAAATAATATGCTTAGCAAAAATGCCACAACGGTTGCGTTAACAATACCTAAGCTACATGTTGCGACTATGAGTAATAGATTTTTTCGTACGTGTGTAAACTGCTGATATAAAGGAAGCGCTAGAGCCACAATTGCGGGCTCTAATAACCAGCTTAGTAATTTGCTGTGCGTGGCAAATTGCGTATAAGGCAAATTTAGATTAACGAGTAATAAAGCAATAATACTAATACTTAAAAATACGGGGTTGGTGAGCGATTTAAATACGCTGCTTTTTATACTTTGGTTTACGGCCCTTAGCGCTAAAAATAATACAATAATGAAAGGAATACTTAGCCACCATAAATTAGGCTGTAGCTCTGAAATAGCGGAAAAAGTAAAATTAGTCATTATTTTCTCTTCCCTTAAAGTACGCAATTACACTGCTAACAAGCAATAAGGTAGTTATAGGGACAAGCACCACAACTGATGCTAAAAATGCCCAGTGCGATTTTATAAGGCCGAGATGCTCAATAAATCCCACGCCAGCTGGAATGAAAAAGATAGGCATAATATTTAAAATAGGGGAGGCGCATGGTTTTACATGTTGCTCTTTTACAATACCCGATAAGAGTAAAACTAATAAAATAACCATAGCGAGTAGCGGTGCAGGAAAGCTTCCACCAATAAAGTGCATAATGAGTTTAGCGCAGGCTAAACATAGTAATATAATAGCGCTACTGAGCAGATATTTCATCAAAGTGGCTCACAGAAAAGATAAGAGCTTAACTTTAACAAATCAAACTCTTTTATGCATTGTGCAATAGTCTACCAATGCTTTGTATTTGCGTAGGTTATATCCGCTTTTCCTTTTGCTTTAGCAATTGCTTTTTTAGTGTTTGGGTTTAGCAGTAAGCGAATTTGGCTGAAAGTTTCTTTAGCGAGTATTTTTCGTTGGTTTGGTTTATAGCTAAGTTGTGTAACACGTTTAATAGCAGCAAGCGTATCGGGTGAGCGCTCAAGTAATGTATTGAGCATGTTTTGCGTGGCTTGTTGAGTATCATCGGTAAGCTGAGTAACTAAACCTAGCTCATTTGCTTGTTGTGCTGTGATTGGGTTTGCGTGGCTTGCAAGCCAAAGTGCTTGGTCACGCTTAACTAAACCGCTCATCATTACATTTGCGCCCATATCGGGGCACAAGCCCCAACGCGCTTCCATAATGGCAAGCTTGGCATCAATATGAACAATCCTGTAATCAGCACCCAGCGCTATTTGTAATCCTCCCCCTAAACAGTTGCCATCAATTTGTGCAATAACAGGCACGCTCAGTGACTGCCAGCCTAATACTACTTTTTGCGCTAAATTTTGATTGCCAGGTAACCATTTAAGCAATAATTTTATAATATTCAATGGTGCCGCCATTACGGCTGATATATCAAGCCCTGCACAAAAATGCTCGCCATCGCCTTTTATTACTACAGCACGAATACTGCGATCTCTTTTTATGTTTTTAATGGCTTTGTTTAGCTCTACAAACATTTCAAAGCTTAATGCGTTTTGTTTTTTTGCTCTGCTAAGCGTGACGGTTGCAATGCCATTTTGTTTTTCTAGTTTTATCATTACACACTCCTCTGACCTGTTAGTTGAGCTTATGTTGTTATAAGAATTAAGTAAAGTGACAGTATTTTTTAAATAAATGGAATTTATTGCTAAAGCTGTAGTCTTAAAGGGTTAGATTTAGATGAGAAAAAGCTAAACAATTAGAACTTGAGATAATAAAATTTTTTACGTTGTTATTTTAAGCTTAAATTAAAAAAGTAATCTTGATATTCAATGGGTTAGTTAAATTGTTATTTATTGTTTGAGCTGCATGCTGAATAAAGCATGACTCAGTTACAAAAAAGTCAGTGTTTTACGCTTTTTTTTATCAAAATGATGATGAGATTTGATAATATAGCGCAACTTAAAAGCTTAAGGTTAAGCACATATGTCGGGTCCACGTTTATATACGGTAGAAGAAGCTACTCACCAAGCTTATGATATTTTTTTAGAGCTAGCGCCAAATAACTTGAGTGATAAAGATGTTGAAGACTTTAATGAGTTTAGAGAAGACCTAGGCTTTATTGAAGAAGACGAGCCAGACGATCAGTGGCAAGATTTTGTTGCCCTTGAGATAGAGCCAGAGCACTTTATTCAGGTGCTAGTTGGTTTAGAATTTGAAAATGATGATGTTTTGTTTGCTAAAATTTTGATTAGTCGTGATAAAGATGCTCCGTTTTGTCATATTTTATGGAAAGAGAGTGAATAAGCAATACCGCTTATTTTTATAATTGTGTGCAGAGAGAGTGTTGTGCGTAAGTATTTATTTTTAATTTTTTTAATAATTAGCTGCCCAAGTTGGGCTGTTGATCCATTTGAAGATTTTCATGAATATGGCAAGCTCTCTGATGAAGAAATTCATGAGTTACACAAAGGTGATATGCTTTACGGTGATACTGAATTTGGTTTTATTCTAAGTAAAGGTAACACCAATTCGACCAGTTTTAAGCTCAAAGGTAATTTATACCAAGATTTTGAAAAGTGGCGTAATCAATTTAAAATAGACTCTCTTTATAAGCGTGATGAAAACGATGAAAGCGGTGGCACTGATGTTACTGCTAATCGTATTTTTGTATCAGCGCAAGGTAACTATAAAGTAGGTGTTAAAAACTCCTCATTTTTTATTTACGGTGATTACGAAGAAGATGAGTTTAGTGGACTTGATTTTAAAAGCACGGTGGCGACAGGCTATGGTGCGCGTGTATATCAAGGCTCTAAAAACAAAGTAGATATTGATATAGGACCTGGTTTATACCGTTCAGTCGCCGATGAAGATTCGGATGTGAGCGAAGATGAAATTGATAAAACCGGTTATTTAGTACGTGTTGCAATGCAGTGGGAACGTTTGGTCTCTAAGCGTACTCGTTTTAATCAAGATGTGAGTATAGAGCAGTCGCTTTCAGGTCTTAATTCTCGCTTAAAATCGGAAACCGCACTGATAAGCCAAGTGATTGGCGCGGTATCACTCAAATTTACCTACATGTATCGTTATAATTCAAAACCCGAAGATGATAAACTCAAGTTTGACTCAGAGCTGAGTGCTACATTGGTATACAGCTTTTAAGTATTTATTTAATTTAGAGAATATTATGTATCAGCATAAACAGTATGCGGTGTTTATCTTTTTTGTATTATCGTGGATTGGCGGTTTTGTGGCGCTTGCGTGGAACTTGTTAGGCGCTGATGGACCTTTAATAATATTTACTGGGATTTTAGTGCTGGTGGGCTTTTTGTTCCATGGCCTAACAGTAAAAGTAGATGATAAAAATATTAGCTGGGCGTTTGGTCCAGGCGTTGCTGGGCAAAGTATTGAGCTTAGCGAAGTAGTAGAAGCAAAAGCAGTTCAAAACTCTTACAGGCACGGTATTGGTATGCGAATTACTCATGATGGTTGGGTATATACAGTATCTGGCTTTAGTGCAATACAGTTAACGCTCAAAGATGGCACCTTGTATAGAGTTGGTACAAACGATCAAAAAGGTTTACTAGCTGCTTTAAAAGAAAAAAACGTATCTATTGCGCTGCCTAGTAAGCCAAAAGCTGAAACGGTTAAGCGTAACAATATGATATAAAAAAAGCGCCTAAGGCTAACACCATTCAGTTAAGCATGCTTTGACTTAATGGTGTACCGAGTTTTTGAAATTCGAACGGTCCTACTTTTGGGCCGTTTTCTTTTTTCTGGAAGAATATAACGTTTCACTCGTTCTCGCATT
>NZ_JACGWD010000056.1:0-31301 GCF_014077565.1 Pseudoalteromonas sp. 5Ae-yellow | reverse complement strand
ATACCAAGCGCACAGGGCGTGCATCTGTGAAAGTGTTATGGCAAGGATGGCTTAAGTTACAAGCCATCCTGGAAGGCTACGATTTAGCAAAATCTCTTGAGTCAGACTTGTGATCAAGAGACAGCTTAATTTTTAAAGCGGCTTTTTTGTTTGTATTTTTGATGTTATAGAAGCGTTATTTGACAGTATTGCTGTTGTAGAGGGCTTTTATACGCGTTTATAGCAATATATATTACAATAATACTTTATAGTTTTTGCTTGGAAATTAGTCAGTTAAAGGCGATTTAAAACAAATTTATATTTTTAATAAATAATTCCCAATTAATAGAGCGAAAAAAAATATAATGTGTTAATCTTACCTTGCTTTGAGTTTTTATGTATTGAATTTACGGATATTGTGCTGCGTTTAAGGTTACCGGTTAGGTTATTACTTGTTCCTGTACTGTACCTCCATATTTTTGAGCATTGACTCAGGGAGGATATTGCCATAATAATATGGCTGAATTTTAATTATTGACTTACAGGAAAATTTAGTATGTCGGTTACTGGTAAAGTAAAGTTTTTCAACGAAGCTAAAGGCTTTGGTTTCATTGAACAAGAAAATGGTCCTGACGTGTTTGTACATTTCAGCGCAATCACTGGTTCTGGTTTTCGCACTCTTAGCGAAGGTCAAGCAGTGACATTCAGCATCAAACAAGGTCAAAAAGGCCCTGAAGCTGAGAACGTAGAAGCAGCATAATTTATTATGTGAACTCTAGTTCATCTTGGTGAAGCAGGTCTCTGTTTCACCATAATTCCTCTCTATGTACATAATTAACAAAATCCTTCCTTTTTAAATCCTTGAACACAAATTACATATATTCTTAAATCTTCTATTTTAATACAAACCCAAAATTCAGCTATCTGAACAACTCATACAATCGAACCACTTTCTATCGCATTTAAAACACCCCTTACAATTTATCCAACTAATCTGATACTTATATACATCCAAATAACAATCTGTGTAAATTTTAGTGTAAGTCTTGCTAGTGCAATCAGGTTGAAGTTTTGTACTTTAACTATAAATGGGCAAGGGAACCTCTATAGGCCTCTGATAGCTTATTATGGAAGCGTTAGGCATCATTTATAGTCCATTATTATTAAAGTTGAGCAGCTTTTTGTGATTAACTTTGTTACTAAATAAATTTAACTGTTAAATAGTATTAATGAGCACTCTAAAGCGGTAAATGTAACTCGTCTAATTATCGAAAGCTATTTGGCTATTTCAGGCCTTGCTAAAAGAAACTTATTATTAAGATTATTATTACTATTTATGGGAAACACGTTTAAGGCATTGCGTGCATAAAGCAAGGTGGGCGGTATTAGAGATTATCCAGTGTTGTTTTTTTGTGCGACAAACGGTTTGTTTTCTCAGATGAAATGTTAGCGAAGAGATAAAATGTGTCGAAATCGTCTAAAAAATAACTTTTGTTATATCTATCTGTATTTTTTTTAGTTTTTTTTAAGTAAAAATTCAGCCTTGGCTAAATGTTGCAATAATGTTGTTTTATGTCAGTGCAATGCGAATAAATACACCCCTTAAAAGGCTTTAATAGAAATATTAAGAGAAATCTTGGTTGCAATAATGTTAACGGTTGTGCGCTGGTACTTTTGTTTAAGCATCAACTTAGCTATTTATTTACTGCGATTAGTAAACATCAAGTTGACAGCGCTAATTGCATTTAGCATTATTGGAAGGTTGATATCTATTAAAAGATATCAGGGTTGTTCTCTTCGGAGGATAATTAAATTATAAAAGTAACATTACTTAATTGGTTGGGAACTATGTCTGTTAAAATCAGAAAGAGTCTTGTAGCAACTGCGTTGGTTGGCGCATTTGCATTTGCAAGCAGCAATGTGATTGCAGATCCTTTGAATGACGTGCAAAAAGCAGGTCAAGAAATTCAAAAGGCTGCGGTTAAGTCTCAAACTAAAATTGACAATGTATATGGTCAAACTCAGGAGCTAATCGCTGAGTACCGTAGCGTTGTTGATGAGACTGAACTTATGAAAGTGTATAACGATCACGTGTCGCGCTTGGTTGATAGCCAAAACGCGTCTATTGAATCGTTTGATCGTCAAATCGCTACGATTGATAACACGAAACAAAACGTTGTGCCTTTGATGTATCGCATGATCGATACGCTTGAGCAATTCATCAAAGCGGACGTTCCATTTAATCTAGAGACGCGTTTAGGACGTGTTGAAAGATTACGTGAAATCATGGTTTCTGCGTCTGTAACGACGTCTGAAAAATTCCGTCAAGTACTTGAAGCTTACACTATTGAAACAGCATACAGCTCACTTGTATCTGCTTCACAAGGTACGCTAGAAGTTGATGGCAAAAGTATTAACGTTGATATCGGTCAGTTAGGTCGTATTACTTACGTTGCTCAGTCTTTTGACTTGAAACATGCTTGGGTGTGGGATAACAACACTAAACAGTGGAAAGAATTAGGTGAAGAATACCTAAAACCTGTTAAAGAAGTTATTCGTATGGCACGTAAGCAAGCGACATTAGAACTTGTTAAACTACCTATCTTTGGCGCGGAGTAATCAATAATGAAGAAACTATTTAAAGGTTTTGCTGTTGCCGCAGTACTAACTGTTTCTGCAGGTACCGCGTTAAATGCACATGCAAATACTGGAGCTCTAGATAAAATACTTGAGCAAGTAAAGCAAGAGCGTATCTCTGAAGGTAAAATCGATAAGAAACGTGAACAAGAGTTCTTATCAGATCGTGCTGACAAGCAATCTTTACTTAATAAAGCTAAAAGCCAACTTGCTTCTGAGAAGTCTCGTGGTGAAAGCTTAACTAAGCAATATGCACAAAATGAAAACACGTTAGCTGAAAAAGAAGCAGCTCTTCAAAGTGCTCAAGGTACTTTGGGTGAGATGTTTGGTGTTGTACGTCGTGCAGCTCAAGACGCTATCGGTTCTATCGAAGCATCACTAGTTAGTGCTGAGAAACCTGGCCGTGCAGAAATCTTACGTTCATTAGCTGCTGCTAAAGAACTTCCAACTGTTCGTGAACTTGAAGAACTTTGGATTTCACTTCAAACAGAAATGACTGAATCAGCTAAAGTTTCAACTTTTGAAACTGAAGTTGCTGGTCTTGACGGTAACCCGTCAATGAAGAAAGTAACGCGTATCGGTAACTTTAACTTAGTTACAGACGATGGTTACTTAATTTATTCACCAGAAACTAAGTCTATTCAGCCTCTAGGTAAACAGCCTGATAGCTATATTTTAGACGGTATCACTGATCTTGAAAATACATCACCAGATAACTACGCTGGTGTTTATATCGATCCGACTCGTGGTGCTATCTTACGTATCAACACTCAAAAAGCGACACTTATGGAATACTTCCATCAAGGTGGCGTAGTTGGTTATATCATTACAGCTTTACTAGCTTTAGGTATGCTAATTACTCTAATTCGCTTTGTTGACCTTACACTTACTACTAGTAAGATTAAGAGCCAGCTTAAAAATGTTGCTACACCGAATACAAATAACCCACTGGGTCGTATTCTTAAAGTGTACCATGACAACAAGAACCAAGATGTTGAAAACCTTGAGCTTAAACTTGATGAAGCGATTCTACGTGAAACGCCGCGCATCGAAGCTGGTATCAACATAATTAAGATTCTTGCTGCAATCGCACCGTTACTAGGTCTACTAGGTACAGTAATCGGTATGATCTTAACGTTCCAAACAATCACATTGTTCGGTACGGGTGATCCGAAGATCATGGCAGGTAACATCTCTCTAGCACTTGTAACTACAGCGCTAGGTCTAATTGCTGCATTACCACTAATTCTACTTCATGCTCTTGTAGCTGGTCGTAGTAAGTCGGTATTACACATCCTTGATGAGCAAAGCGCGGGTATCGTTGCTACTCACGCGGAGAAGGAGAAAGCCTAATGCTAGTCCTGATGGAGATATGGGAATCTATCAGGGATTTTGTTGGCACAGGCGGCCAGGTTTTATACGTGGTCGCGATAGCACTCTTTCTGATGTGGGTTTTAATGATTGAGCGCTATTGGTTTCTACTTGCAGAGTTTCCTCGCACAGCGAAAGAAATTGTAGCAAAGTGGGATGCCCGCCAAGACACTACGTCTTGGTACGCACACAGAATCCGTGAAGCATGGATTTCTGAAGCGTCTGAAAAATTAGATCAGCGTATGTTGTTGATTAAGACATTAGTAGCTGTTTGTCCTTTAATAGGCTTACTTGGTACTGTTACTGGTATGATCTCGGTTTTTGAAACCATGGCCAACCAGGGCACAGGTAACGCACGTTTAATGGCATCAGGTATTTCAATGGCAACAATCCCAACAATGGCTGGAATGGTTGCGGCACTATCTGGAGTATTTTTTAGCTCACGTCTTGAGACAAAAGCTAAAATGGTGAAAGCCAAACTTATTGATAGTATGCCTCATCACTAGAGAGAGAATTAAATATGGCACGTAAACAACGTTTTCGTGAAGAAGAAGAAGCAGCGGTTGATATGACGCCAATGCTTGACATCGTATTTATCATGCTTATTTTCTTTATCGTAACTACATCGTTCGTTAAAGAGGCTGGTATCGAGGTCAATAAACCAAAAGCTGCCCAAGCTACTAAGCAAAAAAATGCTAACATTTTTATTGCTATTCGTAGTAACGGCGAAATCTGGGTTGATAAACAACAAATTGATGTTGAACGTATTTCAGCAAAAATCGAAAGTTTATTAGCAGAACAACCTACTGAAGTTGTGATTATACAAGCTGATAAAGAAGCTAAACACGGCACAGTGGTTAAAGTTATGGACCAGATTAAAGCGACGGGTGACAACCTTAGAATTTCAATAGCTGGAGATCAGTAATGATTCGTTTTCTGTTTTCACTGATTGCAGGTGGGGCAGTTACTTTCGGCTTGTTCTACTTCATGGCCTTCCTCATCTCTGGTGGGGCTGACCGTAATACGGAACAAAAAGAGCAGATCATAGTCGAAATAATGACGAATCCGCCTGAATCTAAGGTGCAGGAGAGGAAGCGTGTACCGCCTCCTCCTCCTCCACCGCCAAAGCAGCCGCCTAAACCGCAGCCGCCACAGCCGGAAAATAATAATCCAAACCCTGGTGCTATGTCATTTAACATGGGTAGCATTGATGTTGGTAGTTCAGCTGGTGGACTAAGTGGTCCTGGTGCATTTGGACGAGATGGTGATGCGACACCTATCGTACGTATAGAACCAAAATATCCAACGCAAGCAGCACGTGATGGCAAAGAAGGTTGGGTACAACTTTCATTCACAATTGATGAGTTAGGTGGAGTAACTGACGTTGAAGTAATTGACGCTGATCCAAAACGTATCTTTGACCGTGAAGCTAAACGCGCACTGCGTAAGTGGAAGTACCGTCCTAAGATCATTGACGGAAAACCACAGAAACAACCAGGTTTACAAGTTCAATTAGACTTTAAACTTAACCAAGGCAACTAAGGAGGCGAGTAATGAGAAATTTTTCTAAAGTAACTGCTCTTGCGATTCTTATGTCTGTGTCGGGTGCTACTTTAAGTGCATCTGTTTTAGCAGCGCCAGATTACGCAAAGATTGAAGAGCGTAAAAAAGCAAAAACTAAAATCATGGGCGAGCGTACTGGTAAAAAGGTAATTAAAGCATTTGACTTGTACAACGAAGAAAAAGTTGATGAAGCAATTGTTTTGCTTAGAGAGATTGAACCTTCGAATGACTTTGATAAAGCGACCGTAAATCGTTACTTAGGTAGCATGTACGCTCAAAAAGAAAAGTATGACGAAGCGATTAAGTACTCTAAGCAAGCAGTTGCCCCTGATGTTTTAAACTTTGCTGATCAAGAACAAACTCTAAAGCTGTTAGGTGATTTATACGCTGGCACAGAAAAGTATCAAGAAGCCAAAAAAGCTTATGTTACTTGGATGGATTTTACCGGTGAAGAAGATCCTACGGTTTACACGCGTATTGCCCAAGCTAACTATCAGTTAGAGCAATTTCGTGATGTTTTTGAACCAGCAGATAAGGCAATTAAACTTCAAAAAGAACCTAATAAAGGTCCTTACCAATTAAAACTGGGTGCATACTTTGAACTTAAAGATTATGCAAACATGGTTAAGATTGGCGAAGAGATTGTTCGTGTATGGCCTGATGATAAAAAAGCTTGGGTTAGCTTAGGTAAATATTACCTACAAACCGAAGACTATCAAAAAGGTTTAGCAACGATGGAAGTTGCTTACAAGAACGGTTACTTTGAAAATGAAGTTGAGTATAAAGTCTTATCTAACTTTTACTCTCTAAACGAGATCCCTTTTAGAGCAGCTGTAACGCTAGAAAAGGCCGTTAAGAGTGAAAAAGTAAAACGTACAAAGCAGAATGTTAGCGCGATTGCTAGTAACTATCATCGCTCTAAGGATCTAGAAAAAGCTGCTAAGTACTACGAAGAAGCTGCTAAATTTGATGACGACGCTGAACTTTACCGTAAAGCTGGTTCATTACTTTTACAATCTGAAAAATTCAGTGCTGCTGTTGTTCGTTTGAACAAAGCATTAGAGCTTGGCTCTGACAAAAAAGGTACTATTTATTCAGATTTAGCTGAAGCGTATTACTATCAAGGTAAGTATAAGCAAGCATATGCTGCAATTACTAAAGCTATGGATGACCCTCGCACACGTAAGTTTGCAAAAGGTTGGTCTACATATATTAAAGATAAAGCCGCTCGCAACGGTGTTAAAATTTAATTTTAATTAGCTAAAGCAACTTATAAAAAGCCCCTCTGGGGCTTTTTTTATTGGAACTACTATGTATAAAAAGCTCTCTTTTTCATTACTACTGTGCTTATTTTTAGCTGCATGTTCAAAGCAGCCTCAACCTTATGAGTCATTTGAAGACGCACAAGTTGCTTTAAAAACTTTAAACATGACACTTGTACAACCAGACGCTAAAAAAATCGATAGGATTACTAAAGAGCAATTGGTATTTTCTGATGCGTATTTAGTTAAACGTCATACTATTTATCAGAACCTAATGGATATGGAGCTTAATCTCAATCAAATTGCACAAGTAAACTACTTGGTTATTGCAGAGCGCTTTCCTGAGCGCTATTTTAATTGGCCGGCTCAAGTCGATGTATTAAAAAACATGCTTGCTTTTGAGGGGTCAAAAAGTACGCCGGATAATATTATTACTTGGCTTAAGTTAACCCAAGATACGCTAGACAGTGCTAAACAAAGCAATTTAAAGCTGAATAAAATTGAGCTCACACTACTACAAAGCTATGTATTGAGTGCGATAGGTAGTAATGACGTTCAACCAGCGCTTAAGAGTCATATAAGAGCTTTTAGCGATTATTTAACTAGTTATAAGCCTAGAGGTAGTGTTGGTCTGAGAGGCCTGCCAAATGGGTCACAGTGGTATCAGAGCAAACTAAATTACTTTAGTGGCGAAGTACATTCACCGCTAGAGTGGGTTACTATTTTAAATGAAAATATAAAAGTATTAGATCGTGTTGCATTCGACAGTAAATTGTCTATTTCTCATAAAAAATCGTTTTTAGTGCAGTATCTATCGGATGAAAAATTAATTGAAGGGCTTGATTGGCAGGCTGATTATCAAGATTTACCTGCAATGGCGAGCAATATGAACATGTCTGATAAAGATAAAACATTGATGCTTGCAATGATGGAATCAGATATTGGCATTCATTACCATGCGTGGACTTTGCCACAGGCGAAGGTAAACCTTATGAAACGCTTAGAAATCACCCAAGAAGAGGCTCAATATTTAGTTGAAGATATAATACTTTACCCAGGGCAATCATTTAGCTTTATACAACAAATTATATAATGATTTGAAAGTGCGCTTATTGTGCGCACTTTGTACACCGTTGGGTTGCGGGGTCTAGTTCAAGTGATTTGGCTGGTATTTTTTCTTCACAGTCGCAGCAGTAGCCATATTGCCCAATTTCTATTTGGCTGACCGCCGCTTCTAATTTAGTCATGCGACTGATCAAAAACGCATACTCAGGACCTAGCTTCTCTGCTGCACAGTCTAACCATTCATTGTTTGCTGTATTATCTAAAATTTGTATTAAATGCTGATGTGTAGGGTAGGCTGATTTAGAAAGCATAGTTAATATATTTAATTTAATTTGTGCTATTTCATCGTTTAGTCTTTTTTGATGATGCATTATCAGTACAACCTTATTAAATTGGCTTCACGTTATACTGATATTATCTAGAGGCTTTAGGTTAGCCGTTATGATTTGAATCAAGTTGCGGTGCTTTGGCGTATTTATTTAATACGCTTGCCACATCTTCTTTACTTTTTAAACGCCTGATTTCATCAAATAAATCGATCGCTTGCGGGTATTGGCGTTTAAGGTAACCTAGCCATTGCTTTGTACGAGAAGCAAAATACTTTTCATCTTTTGCAGGGTCTTGATGAATAGCAGAGTGGATTAAGTGATAAATAATATGCTCCCATTGAAGGCCATCATATTGTTCATTATTTACATGAGCTTTAATTTTTTTTGCTAAATCAGGGTGCGAAAGGGCGCCACGACCAAGCATCAAATCAGTACATCCACTTCGTTTTTGGCAAAGCATTGCGTCCTCAACTTGCCAAATTTCACCATTGGCAACAACGGCAATATTTTTATCTTTTATTATTGGTGGAATTTTTTCCCAATAAGCTGGCGGGTTATAACCATCACGTTTGGTTCTGGCGTGTATAGCTACACTATTTGCGCCTGCGCTTACCACAGCATCAACAATTTCTTGGCTGTTACTGTCATCATCAAAGCCTAAGCGAATTTTTGCACTTACTTCATGTTTATCATCTACAGCATCCCGGACTGCTTTAATAATCGTATACATGTGGTCAGGATCTTTAAGCAGTACAGCACCCCCTCGACTACGATTAACGGTTTTTGCTGGGCAACCAAAGTTAAGGTCGACCCCATGAGATCCTAAAGCAATTGCTCTTACTGCATTTTCGGCTAACGGATTTGCTTCTTGGCCGAGTAATTGAACACGCACAGGAGTACCTGCTCGCGTAAATCCATTATTATGTAGTTCAGGGCAAAATCGATGAAAAACTTTATCAGGTAAGCATGTTTCAACCACTCTTACAAACTCGGTAACGCACAAATCGAACCCACCAATGTCTGTGAGTAATTGGCGCATTTTAAAATCAACGACACCTTCCATAGGTGCTAAAACAAGTTTCATAAGGTGATTAATTTTGATAAAAAACTGGACGCATAGTTTACCTGTAAATCACACATTGATAAATCTGTAATTACCAACCATATTTAATGTAGAAACCGCAAAAGTAAATATTATGAAAATAAATGAAAGTTTTTATTCTTGTACAGGTCTACTTAAGCATACAAGCAATTTAAAATACATTTTTATTGCTGAGATTTACAATACTTGATTAAAGAGAGTCACAAAATGAATACAGTTAAAAAAAATACAATCGCGTTAACTTTAGGTGCAGTAGTTGTTGGCTCTGCAAGCTTTGTAACTGTAGATGTACAAGCCAACCCATTTGAGTTTCAACAATTAGTGACAGGTTACCAACTAGACGCTAAAGAAGGTAAGTGTGGTGAAGGTAAATGTGGCGGCGATGCTAAAGATGCAAAAGCTAAAGCAGAAGGTAAGTGTGGCGAAGGTAAATGTGGCGGCGATGCAAAAGATGCAAAAGCTAAAACAGAAGGTAAGTGTGGCGAAGGTAAATGTGGCGGTGATGCAAAAGATGCAAAAGCTAAAACAGAAGGCAAGTGTGGTGAAGGTAAATGTGGCGGTGATGCAAAAGATGCAAAAGCTAAAACAGAAGGCAAGTGTGGTGAAGGTAAATGTGGCGGCGACGCAAAAGATGCAAAAGCTAAAACAGAAGGTAAGTGTGGTGAAGGTAAATGCGGCGGCGATGCTAAAAAAACTAAAAAAGAAGGTAAGTGCGGCGAAGGTAAATGTGGCAGTCGTTAATATCTTATTCTAAATAAGTTATGCTAAAAGGGCCTTAAGGCCCTTTTTGATAAGTTAGAGGTAGTTATGACACAAATCCAGAGTACAGATTTCGGGATGGTGGGCCTTGGCCTACGACGAGAAATGCTTGATGAACTGCTTGAACACGTACCTAATCAAGTAGATTTTTTGGAAGTTGCGCCAGAGAACTGGTTAAAACTAGGTGGACGCTTTAAAAAGCAATTTAGAACATTAACAGATGCAAATAATTTTGTGTGTCATGGATTATCACTGTCTATCGGTTCACCCGAACCACTGGATGTTGAATTTGTTAAATCTTTAAAAGTTTTTTTTGAAGAGCACAATATAAAAATTTTCAGTGAGCACTTAAGTTACTGTTCCGGTACAGGCCATATGTATGACTTAATGCCTATTCCGTTTACACAAGATGCTATAGCACATGTTGTCCCTCGTATTAAACAAGTACAAGACATACTTGAGCAGCAAATTGCGATAGAAAATGTTTCTTACTATGGCGCTCCTGGACAGCAATTATCAGAGCTGGAATTTACAAATACCATTTTAGAGCAGGCAGACTGCAAGCTTTTACTGGATGTGAATAATATTTATGTGAATTCGATTAATCATGGCTATAACGCACAATCGTTTTTAACTGGGCTGCCTTCTAATCGTATTGCCTATGGGCACGTTGCTGGCCATTATAATGAGGCTGACGACTTAATAGTTGATACACATGGTGCTGATGTCATTGATCCTGTGTGGGAGCTACTGGATAAAGCATATGAAGTGCATGGCGTATTTCCAACCTTGCTTGAGCGCGATTTTAATATCCCTACCATGAATATTTTAACCAAAGAGTTAGATATAATTCATGAGCTACAAGCTAAACACATTACTTCAACGGTTTCAAAACAACGAGCTTAATATAAGCCTTTATCAACATTAAAAGAGTGCCTAGTTATGAGCTTTATTGAAATACAAAACGAATTTATGGCGCATATTCGCGAGCCTCAAAAAAATAAAAAGCCCAGCGGTATCGAAGACAGGCGTATGGCTATTTATCGCGACCTATTTTTTAATAACATTGAAGGTTTTATATCATCAGGTTTTCCGGTATTAAAAACGTTATATACCCAGAAGCAATGGCAAGCCCTCGTACGCCAGTTTTTTAGCGAATATGATTGTCATTCGCCGTACTTTTTAGACATAGCAGGGGAGTTTATTAATTACTTATCAAGTGATTATAAAATGAAAAAATACGATCCCGTGTTTATGCTAGAACTTGCACACTATGAATGGGTAGAGCTAGATGTATCAATTGCACACGAAGATGAGCAAGAGCAAAAATTACAAACAACAGCGCTTACTAGTTCTGCTTTGTATTTATCGAAAACGGCAAGAAATTTAAGTTATCAATTTCCAGTTCAAAATATTAGCAATCGCTTTAAACCAAAAGAGCCATCACCTCAGCCTAATTATTTTGTTGTATATAGAGATGAAGATGATGACGTTCAATTTCTGGCTACGAATGCGATGACTGCTTTGTTGCTATCAACTATTGAGGCAAGTGATGGAGCGACATTTGACGACGTGTGCCAACAGGTATTCGCTCATGCACCACAGTTTAATGCAGATCAAATTGCTCAAGGCGCATTGGTTACCCTCAATGCAATGGTTGAACGCGGTGTAATTGTGACAAAAAATCAAGATTAAGGTCTTTATTGATGATTTTACATCGTCTATTATGGCAGCCTTATTTGCCGTGCTTAATAAAAGGTTGTACCAATGTCAGATGATAAAGACTTTAAAGATCCGTTCAACGCTACTTACTTTCTTGCTTTTTTAGCTGTATTTGCAGGGATTGGTTGTTTAAATGCAATATTAGGCTGGATCACTAGCTTAACGTAAAATGTATAGCGTGTATTAAGGCTGTTGCTAACTTCAGCCTTGAACCACTTTATTTTAATTACCCCGTCCATATTTAATACTTCTTTTATAATAACGCCAAACTCGCAATTAAAGGTTAGTTAAGGTTATAATCACCTGCTTTGTAATATAAACAATTGAGCAGTTAAAATTATGACTCAAGTAACACCAGCAATTATCAAAAACAGCATAACTACAATTGCTGATTATCCAAAAGCGGGCATTATGTTTCGCGATGTAACCACTTTAATGGCAAATCCAGAAGCCTTTAAAGCAACTATTGACGCGTTTATCGCAGAATATAAAAATCAGGGCTTTACTAAAATCATAGGCACAGAATCACGTGGTTTTATTTTTGGTGCGCCATTGTCTTATGCGTTAGGCATTCCGTTTATTCCAGTACGTAAACCAGGTAAGTTACCACGCGAAGTTATTCGCCAAGATTACTTACTTGAGTACGGTGAAGACACGCTAGAACTGCATGTAGATGCAATTGTACCTGGCGACAAAGTATTACTAGTTGATGACTTATTAGCAACTGGTGGCACAATTGAAGCCACTGCTAAGTTAGTTAATAAACTAGGTGGCGAAGCCACAGATGCAGCATTTGTTGTATCACTACCAGAACTTGGTGGCGAGCAGCGCATCAAAAAAATGGGTATTAAAATCCTAAAATTGGTTGAATTCGAAGGCGAGTAATCGATGAGTTATCAGGTTCTAGCGAGAAAATGGCGTCCTCAAACCTTTCATGAATTGGTTGGGCAGTCTCATGTTAAGCAAGCGCTTGTAAATGCGCTTACGCAAAATAGACTGCATCACGCTTATTTATTCACTGGAACCCGCGGTGTAGGTAAAACCACCATTGCACGTATTTTTGCTAAAAGCTTAAATTGCGATGAAGGTATATCTGCAAATCCGTGTGGACAATGTAGCAGCTGTTTGGATATAGAAGCAGGGCGCTACATTGACCTACTCGAAATAGATGCGGCTTCTCGTACAAAAGTAGAAGACACTCGCGAAATACTTGATAACGTTCAATATGCACCAACTCGTGGACGTTATAAAGTATACCTAATCGATGAAGTTCACATGCTTTCTAAGCACAGCTTTAATGCGCTTTTAAAAACGCTTGAAGAGCCACCAGAGCATGTGAAATTTTTATTGGCGACCACCGATCCTCAAAAATTACCAGTTACTATTTTATCTCGCTGTCTACAATTTAACTTAAATGCCTTGTCGCAAAGTGAAATTAAAACACAGCTTGAACACGTACTTACTCAAGAGCAGCTTAGCTTTGATACCGATGCACTTAGCATTATTTCAAAAGCCGCTGATGGCAGTATGCGTGATGCACTTAGCTTAACCGACCAAGCTATTGCGCAAACAAATGGTGATATTAATAATCAAGCAGTACAAACAATGCTTGGTTTAATGGATGCTCATTACAGCCAAAGCTTGCTCGCAGCATTACTTGCACAAGATGGCGCTGCGTTAATGGATGAGATTGCGCAGGTGGCAAGTCGTAATCCTAATTATGTGGCATTGCTTGATGATTTAATTGCACTTACGCATTTGACACAACTAACCCAGTTAGTACCTGAAGCGGCAGGGCTAGATGAAAAAAATGTAGATTATATTGCTCAAGTTGCACAACATACGAGCCCACAACAAATTCAAATTTATTATCAGTTACTGTTAAATGGTAAAAAAGATTTACAATGGGCACCAGAGCCTCGCTTAGGTTTTGAAATGATAATGCTAAGATTATTAGCATTTAAGCCTACAGACACTCAACAAACTGTACACACAGTAAACGAAGAGCCGGCCCCAAATAAACAAGGCCGCGCAAGCGCACTGCGAGATATATTAAATAAAAACAAAACATCGCAAAACACCGTAGCTAGTCAAAGTAGTGCCCCTGTAAATAATACTAAGCCAGTTAGCAATACAGAGCAGCCTAAATCCCTTGAGATAGAGCCTTTACCAAATGTTGCTGCTCAGACATCGAATAATGATGTCGTACAAAGTAATAATGAGCCTGCCCAAGTTGCAGTAGAGCAACCGGTTCAACAAAGTGAAAACGCTTTTGAACAACAGGCTTCAGCTAATGAACAACCACAAACCAATGTTGTTTCGGATGCTCAAGCCCAGCGCCAAAGTGAAGATGAAGCTTACATGCAACATAGTGATGCTGAGCAAACGTTAGCTTCGCAGTTTGACGATATAATGAGTAGCGCTGTAGATCAGGGTTTTAAACCTGCACCTACTGCAAACTCAGAGTCTTCACCAGAGCCCTTAACAAATCACAATGCAAGTACGCCAATAGCTGAACAAGAAGCGCAGGCGCAATCTGCCATTGCTCGTATTTTACGTGACAGAAACATATCGGGTGCGGGTAGGTTATCAGGCAAGAGTACAAGTACATCTGCAAATAATGTAGCAGTGCAGCCAAGCCAAGCGCCTGCTAAAAAGCCAGAACAGCATCCAAGAATGCCTAAAGCCCAAAGTGTTCATCAAGGTAGTGCAGATACAAGTGCAAGTGAGCTTAATAGCCCTTCAAGTAATGCATCTGGCGATATCCCTCCTTGGGCAACTGATAGCGAAGGTGAGAGTGAAAAAAAGCATGAGCTCCCAGTAACAGGGAGCCAAACTCAGGCACATAATCACTCCAACATAAAGCCAGCTAGTAAGATTGATTTTAAAGCAAAGCACCAAACAATTACCGAAAATTTAGCGCCAGAATTACTTGAGCAAATAAACCCTCAAAAAGCGCCTGAAATAGCGCCAGAGGAAGTAAGTATTCCTGCCCCTGATGATTTTCAAAGCCCAATTAGTGAAATTAGATTTGCACATCAACAAGATGAATGGGCTTATTTAATTAAACGTATGGGACTAGGTGGTCGTATGCGCCAATTTGCATTGCATTCAATATTTACCAAGCAAGGCAACAGTTTACATATAGACGTTGATGAATCACAAAAGCATTTAGATACACCGATGCTTCGCCAAAGATTAGATGCCGCATTGTCGAGTATTTATGAGCATAACGTGTCGTTAAGTATTAATTTTGCTAAGGGAGTTATTGACTCTCCTTATCTTATTCAGCAAAAAATTGATGCAGGTCGTCATCAACAAGCAATCGATGTGATCACATCTGATGAAAACATAGTACAATTTCAGCAAGTATTTAGCGCCGAAATTGACGAAAATAGTATTCAGGCATTGTAATTACTTACAATCGCCCTTATGTTCATGTTAATTAATGTATTAAAAGAAAGAGAGAAAGTTATGTTTAAAGGTGGAATGGGCAACATGATGAAGCAAGCGCAGCAAATGCAAGATCGCATGCAAAAAGCCCAAGACGAAATCGCAACATTAGAAGTTGTTGGCGAAGCCGGTGCCGGTTTAGTTAAAGTAACCATGCTTGGTAACCACAATGTACGTCGTGTTCAGCTTGATGAAAGCCTTATGGAAGACGACAAAGACATGATTGAAGACTTACTTGCAGCAGCATGTAACGATGCTGTACGCCGTGTTGCAGAAGAAACACAAGAGCGCATGGGTAAAGTAACTGGCGGTATGCAATTACCACCAGGTATGAAAATGCCGTTTTAAGTAAATAATGCAACTTTCAGATAGTTTAAATCAGCTTATAGAAGCACTGCGCTGTCAACCGGGCATAGGTCCAAAGTCAGCGCAACGTATTGCTTTTCACTTGCTTGAGCGCGATCGAAAGGGAGGCACTCAGCTGGGCAATGCATTGACTAAAGCAATGACAGCCATAGGGCATTGTCAGTCTTGTCGTACTTTCTGCGAACAAGCTCAGTGCGATATTTGTTTAAGTACAAAACGCCAAGACAGCGGCATATTATGTGTTGTTGAATCGCCTACTGATGTTCTTGCCATTGAGCAAACGGGTCAGTACTTAGGACTATACTTTGTTTTAATGGGTCATTTATCGCCAATTGACGGTATCGGCCCTAAAGAAATTGGCTTAGACGTTTTAGAGCAAAAACTTGCTCAAGGCGGTATTAATGAGGTTATTTTAGCGACTAACCCTACCGTTGAAGGCGATACTACAGCTCATTATATTGCTCAGCTTTGTCATAAATATAAAGTAGGTGCTTCGCGTATCGCTCACGGTATTCCTGTGGGGGGCGAGCTTGATTTAGTAGATGGTAGAACGCTTATGCATGCTTTTAGCGGCAGGCGTTTAGTTACACAAGACTAACTCTAAGTCACTATTTGAAAAGATATTATAAAGGCCTACATGATAAAATTATGTAGGCTTTTTCGTTTTTAAGGTAAGCTTAAAAACAATCTAATTTATTTTTGGGCTATGTCTCTAATTAGTAAGGAATACAATGAAAGATAATCAACCCTACCAAGGTACATTACTGGGTAGTAAGCGTTTTTTACCGCTTTTTATTACGCAGTTTTTCTCAGCGATAAACGATAACGTGTATAAGCAATCAGTGCTTATTTTATTGATATTCCAGGCTGCAACGCTTGCAGATGGCGCACTTTATTCAAATATTGCTGCTGGGTTATTTATCCTACCTTTCTTTTTATTTTCAGGGATGGCGGGGCAGCTAGCTGAAAAAGCAGAAAAATCCAAACTAATCAGAATCGTAAAGCTATGTGAAATCCCTATTATGGTTGTAGGGGCTGTCTCTATTTTAACGCAGTATGTTTGGCTGATGTTAGCCACCGTATTTTTAATGGGCGTACAAAGTACGTTTTTTGGTCCATTAAAGTACTCTATTTTACCGCAGCACGTAGCCCCTAACGAATTAACAAAAGCGAATGGCTTGGTTGAATCAGGCACGTTTGTAGCAATATTAATTGGTACAATTTTTGGCACCTATTATATTACTCAATCAGTAGGGCCTACGCTTATAAGTATTGCCGTATTAGTACTGGCTGTTATGGGTTATGTGAGCAGTCGCTTTATACCCATTAGTGAGGCAAACGAGCCTAACTTAAAATTTACCTATAATATATTTTCATCCACGAAAAACGTATTTTCAGCACTTAATTCGCAAACAGAATCGGTTGGTAAATCAGTCCTCGGGATCAGTTGGTTTTGGTTAATTGGCGCAATTATTTTAACGTCCCTACCAAATTATGTAAAACACACCATGGGCGGCGATGAACTGGTTGTAACTAGTGCGCTTGTTGTGTTTTCACTAAGTATTGCTATTGGTTCATTACTGTGTGAAAAGCTTTCTCGCTCTCGAATAGAATTAGGAATTGTGCCTTTTGGCGCTATTTTAATTACCTTGTTTTTATACTTACTGAGCCAAGAGAGCGCTATTAGCTCTTATTTATCTCAAAACCTTGAATTATTGACGCTTGATCAGTTATTAAAAACAGGCGACATGTTGTGGCATTTTGTATGGATGGCAGGCATTGGTATTGGCTCTGGTTTTTATACTGTACCTCTGTATGCGCTTATTCAACAGCGTACTGAAGAGTCGAGTCGCTCACGAGTTATAGCGGCTAACAATGTATTAAATGCACTGTTTATGGTGGGCAGTGCTGTTTTAAGTATTGTAACGCTGTCTGTTTTTCAGTGGAGTATTTCAGAGTTGCTACTGTTACTTGCTGGGCTAAACTTACTTATATCTGTTTATATTTATACCAAAGTACCAGAGTTCTTTTTACGATTTATTATATATATTTTAGCTATTTGTATGTACAGAGTGCGTACAAAAGGTGAAAGTAATATTCCAGATGAAGGCGCTGCGGTTGTAGTGTGTAATCACGTGAGCTTTGTCGATTGGATGTTTATTTTAGCAGCATCACCAAGGCCTATCCGATTTATGGTATTTGCCCCTATTTATTATTCGCCAGCCCTACATTGGTTATTTAAAATGGCCAAAGCTATTCCCATTAACAGTGAAAAAACCAATCCAGAAGCGTTTAAAAAAGCGTTTGACGAAGTGGCTGCTGCGCTTAATAAAGGCGAACTTGTTGGTATTTTCCCTGAAGGAAAACTAACCAGTGACGGCTCTATCGATATTTTTCGCCGTGGAATAGAGCGTATTATTGATCGCTCACCTGTGCCCGTTATTCCTGTGCACTTAGGGGGCCTGTGGGGAAGTATGTTTAGCCGAAAAGCTAAGTGGCAACTACCACGATTAAAATGCTCTTTGGTGTCGGTTGCTGTAGGTACCCCGATTGCCGCTGACAAAGTAGTAGCAGACGATTTACGTGAAAAAGTATTGGCTTTAAAAGCGCTTCATTCAAAAGATATTGACTAATTTAATGATTAACTTAATAGATAACTCAACATCGCAAACACCTTCAGAACCACACATTATAGTTGATGACTTTGTAGCGCCTAAATGCGACGGGTTTATTGAAATATTATATCAAGATGACGATATTTTATTGATCAATAAACCCAGTGGGTTATTAAGTTTGTCTGGTAAAAACCCCCTTAACTGGGACTCAGTACATTACCGTTTAGTACATGGTCAAAAAGAGTTAACAGCCGCATTTGCTGAGGCAAAGTTACCGCATCGATTAGATTTGGGTACATCGGGCATTATGATTGTTGGATTAAACGCCAAAGCATCAAAGCATCTTAATAAACAGTTTCAGGCGCGCACTATTCAAAAGCGTTATGTAGCGATGCTTGAAGGGTGCTTAGCTGTTGATGTGGGGTCAATTACTGCGCCAATAGCAAAAGATAAACTGCTTTTTCCGCGAGTTAAAATTTGCCAAACGACGGGCAAAGTAGCGGTGAGTGAATACAGTGTGCTTGAGCGGCTTAAACAGCCGTGCAGAACCTTAGTGCAATTTACGCCCGTTACCGGACGTACCCATCAATTACGAATACACAGCCAGTTTATAGGGCATCCAATTTTAGGCTGTGATTTATATAAAAGTGCGCAAAGTGAGTACATGGCAGGACGCTTACAATTACATGCCAGCGATTTATATTTTGAACATCCAACAACAGGTGAAAAAATTCATATTAATTGTCCGCATCCATTTTAGATAAACGAGATATTCTATTTTTTCGTTTCACCTTTTTTTGATTTTTCCCTTGAAGTTCTAACACCTCACCCCATATTAAGTGCATAACGCAGACACTTTGCAAATTGGAGATATATAAATGACTGCAGCACAAAAAGAAACATTAGGCTTTCAAACAGAAGTAAAACAATTATTAAACTTAATGATTCATTCTCTTTATTCTAATAAAGAAATATTTTTACGCGAACTTGTGTCAAACGCATCAGATGCAGCAGACAAGTTACGCTTTATAGCGCTATCTCAAGGCGACCTTTACCAAGGTGATGCCGATTTACGTGTTCGTATTAGTGCTGATAAAGAAGCAAATACAATTACCATTTCTGATAATGGTATTGGTATGACACGTGATGAAGTAATAAGCTCATTGGGTACTATTGCAAAGTCGGGTACTGCTGAGTTTTTCAAAAACTTAACGGGTGATCAAAGTAAAGATTCACAATTAATTGGTCAATTTGGTGTTGGTTTTTACTCAGCATTTATTGTTGCTGATTTAGTAACTGTTCGTACACGTAAAGCCGGTGAAACAACCGCTTACGAGTGGGAATCTCAAGGTGAAGGCGAATACACGCTTCAAGAAATTGAAAAAGAAGGCCGTGGTACCGACATTATTTTACATCTTCGTGATGAAGAAAAAGAATTTGCTGACGATTACCGCTTACGTGGCATTGTTACAAAATACTCAGACCATATTTCAACACCTGTACAAATGTTTAAAGCAGAAGTACCAGAGTCTGAAGGCGAAGACGGCGAAAAAATTCCAGCAGTACCAGGTGAGTGGGAAAGCATTAACCGTGCAACTGCATTGTGGACGCGTGATAAGTCAGAGCTTTCTGATGAAGAATACAAAGAGTTTTACAAGCACGTAAGCCACGACTGGGAAGATCCACTTAGCTGGGCACATAATAAGGTTGAAGGTAAAACTGAATACACGAGCCTTTTATACATCCCTAAAAAAGCACCTTTCGATTTATGGAACCGTGAACGTCAAAGTGGCTTAAAGCTTTACGTACAACGTGTATTTGTAATGGATGATGCTGAGCAGTTCATGCCAAGCTACCTTCGTTTTGTGAAAGGTTTACTAGATTCAAACGATTTACCTCTAAACGTATCTCGTGAAATTCTACAAGACAACAAAGTAACGCAAGCTATTCGTAAAGGGTGTACATCGCGCATTATTAAAATGCTTGAGCGTATGGCTAAAAACAAAGCTGACGATTACCAAGTATTTTGGAATGAGTTTGGCCAAGTAATGAAAGAAGGCCCAGTTGAAGATGCGGCAAATAAAGAAGCCGTATGTAAGCTACTACGTTTTTCGTCTACTCATACTGATTCAGAAACGCAAGATGTGTCGCTTGAGCAATATGTTGAGCGTATGAACGAAGGCCAAGACAAAATTTACTATGTAGTAGCTGATACATTTACTTCTGCGAAAAATTCTCCTCATTTAGAGATTTTCCGCAAAAAAGGGATTGAAGTATTGTTACTAAGTGACCGTGTTGACGAGTGGATGATGAGCCACTTAACTGAATTTGCTGATAAGCAACTACAGTCAATCACACGTGGTGATTTAGATTTAGGTAAGCTGGACGACGAAGAGACTAAAAAAGCGCAAGAAGAGTCTGAAAAAGAGATGGCTGGCCTTGTTGAGCGTATTAAAACAGCACTAGGTGATGACGTTAAAGAAGTACGCTTTACGCACCGCTTAACAGATTCTCCAGCGTGTGTTGTAAGCGACGACAACGATATGAGCTCACAAATGCAAAAGCTAATGGAGTCTGTAGGTCAAGCAGCCCCAGAAGCAAAACCTGTGTTTGAGCTAAACCCAGAGCACCAACTTGTTAAGCATTTAAATGACGAACAAGATGAAGATAAGTTTTCACAGTGGTCACATGTTTTATTAGACCAAGCATTACTTGCAGAACGCGGTACACTTAAAGATCCAACAGGATTCGTTACTCGCTTAAACAAGCTAATGCTTGAACTAAGTAAGTAGTTAACTACTTATTTAGTTAATAAAAGTATAAATTATATACTTTAAATAAAAGGGAACGTATGTTCCCTTTTTTAATGCGCTGTAAATACATCAACAACTCATCAATTAGTATAAGTTGCTTGAGTATCGGCGGCGCTTGTGGAAGAATTCAGGCTTTAAAATAAATATCCATACTAGGGGACAATAATATGCGCATTATTCTTTTGGGCGCGCCGGGTGCAGGTAAAGGTACTCAAGCTCAGTTTTTAATGGACAAATACGGTATTCCACAAATTTCTACTGGCGATATGTTACGTGCGGCAATTAAAGAAGGCACGCCACTGGGTCTAGAAGCAAAAAAAGTAATGGATGCTGGTCAACTAATTTCTGACGATATTATTATTGGTTTAGTTAAAGAGCGTATTACTAAAGCGGATTGTGAGAAAGGTTTTTTACTTGATGGCTTCCCGCGTACAATCCCACAAGCGGATGCAATGAAAGAAAATGGCGTAGTGGTTGATCACGTTATTGAATTTGACGTGGCTGATGAAGTCATTGTTGAGCGTATGGGCGGACGTCGCGTTCATCCTGGTTCTGGTCGTGTTTACCACGTTGTTTATAATCCACCAAAAGTGGAAGGTAAAGACAACGAAACTGGTGAAGACTTAATTGTTCGCGCTGATGATACTGAAGAAACAGTACGTAAACGTTTAGGTATTTACCACGAGCAAACTATGCCATTGGTTGATTACTACCAAGCAGAAGCTGCTGCTGGTAATACTCAATACCACAAACTAGATGGTACACAAGCTGTTGAAGCTGTTAGTTCACAACTTGGTGAGCTTTTAGGTTAATTATAAAAGCACATTAAAAAACCGCCAATTGGCGGTTTTTTGTTTTAAGGCTGTTTAGCATTGCTTAATCAATGCTATTTAATCGGCTTTACAGCGTTTCAAGTTTCTCAATTACGCTGTTGTATTCTGGTTCAGTTGAAAGGCTACTAACTAACTGTTTATAAATGACGTTATGGCTTTCATCTAAAATAAAGACTGTTCGCGTTAGTAAGCCCATATCTTTAATAATCAATCCGTATTTCTGACCAAAATCACGCCAAACAGAATCTGATAACGTAGTGATTTTATCGATATTTTCAGCTTTGCAAAAACGCTTTTGAGCAAATGGTAAATCAGCACTAATTGTTAGCATAACTACACTTGGGAATTGTGAGGCTACTTTTTCATTGAAATGCTTAGTTTGCAGGCTACAAATGCCGGTATCTAGGCTGGGTACTACACTTATTAATACAGCTTGGCCTTTATAATCCTCAAGTGTCACTGGAATAAAGTTGTCATCAACAACTTTAAAGTTTGGCGCACTATCTCCAATTGAGATACCTTGACCTAATAAAGTGACTGGTTTGCCTTGTGCGGATACTTTTCCTGCATCAAGCGTGTTTTCTGGATAGTCGGCTGCAATAGCCACAGAACAAAATGCACTCAAAGCAAAGGCAAGTGAACGTAACATAAGGTATTTCCTTTTAAATTAACGCAATGGGCGTCAGTGTATTATACTGGGCTTTAGTTACCAAGTGATTAAACCTGCTTAATAGAGTGGGTATTAGCTCTGAAATATAAAAATTGTAACTATGCTAAACTTTGATTAACATGAAGTTACAAAAGATATCTTCAATAATAAAAATAAAAACCATCATAAAATGATTTTAATGCTCATTACTGGTTTAGAAACAGAGAGATAATATGTCAACATCGGTATTAATATGTGATGACTCGAAATTAGCTAGGCGTCAGCTAGCTCGCTCATTACCTGAAGATTGGGACATTAAAGTTGAATTTGCACTTGACGGCGTTGATTGTATAAAGCAAATAAAGTTAATTGAACCAGAGATACTTTTTCTCGATTTAAACATGCCAGAAATGGACGGTTATGAAGTTTTAATCGCTATGAAAGAACAGGGGCTTAATATTCTCACTGTTGTTGTCTCTGGTGATATACAACCAAGTGCACACCAAAGAGTGCTTGAGCTTGGTGCTATCGATTTTATTCAAAAACCATGTTCTCCCGAAAAACTAGCCAGCATAATTGAACACCATGGGATTAAAGATAAAGCCATGCGTGAGCGTCTCTCTCATTCGCTAGGAGAGCAAGTCGACCCTGATGTTCGGGATATATACCAAGAGCTAACTAACGTTGCTATGGGGCAGGCTGGGGATTTACTTGCACGTCTGCTTAATGTGTTTGTAAAGCTTCCAATTCCGAATGTAAATATTTTAGAAGTTAACGAACTCGATATGGCGCTACGCTCTATTGATAATAACGCTGCTACATCGGGTGTGTGCCAAGGCTTTATTGGCGGTGGCATTTCGGGCGAGGCACTATTACTTTTAAATGATTCAAGCTTTAAAGAAATAGCTTCATTGATGAATTATGACGGCGAGTTAAACGACAAAGTTGAACTTGAACTGCTTATGGATATTAGTAATATTTTGATAGGTGCCATTTTAACGGGTCTTTCAAAGCAGCTTGATATGTCATTTAGCCAAGGACACCCCATAGTACTTGGTCAGCACAGAGACGTGTCTGAGTTAGTTAAATCAAATAAGTCACGTTGGCAGCGGACGCTTGCTATAGAGATTAGTTACGGTATTGAAAACCATGATATAAATTGCGATCTCATGTTGTTATTTACTGAAGATTCACTTAAAACTTTGAAGTATAAAGTTGCTTACCTATTAGAAGATTAAGTTATGGCTGCTGATTTAGAAATGAATGAGATCCATTGGTTTATGGATATGTTTAATACCGTAGATGTAGGTCTTGTGGTACTTAATAGAGACTACAAGGTGTGTGTATGGAATGGCTTTATGGAAAACCATTCAGGGCTTCTACCAAGCGCAGTAAAAGATAAAGACCTATTTGACTTATTTCCAGCAATAGACGAAAAATGGTTTAGAAGTAAATCAGAGTCGGTTTTTGTTTTAAAAAACCGCTCTTTTACTATTTGGGAGCAACAGCCTTATATTTTCAGGTTTAAAAATTATAGACCGATTACCGGTAAAGCTGATTACATGTACCAAAATGCGACCTTTATTCCACTTACTAATACAGTAGGAGAAGTGAGCCATATTTGTATTATTTTGTACGATGTGACCGATGTTGCGGTAAATAAAAAAGAGCTTGAAGAGTTAAACAAAAAATTAGAACAAGTTAGTCAAACAGATAGTTTAACGCAGCTTGCAAATCGTGGACATTGGGAAGGTACGCTACGCCAAGAGTTTTTAAGAGTTAAGCGAAATGGTGGCTGTAGTACATTATTAATGTTTGATATTGATCACTTTAAAAAAATAAATGATGAATACGGGCATAGTTGCGGCGATGAAGCGCTCCGTCATCTATCAAACTTATTACGTACTACACTGCGTGAAACAGATATAGCTGGCCGTTACGGTGGTGAAGAGTTTGTAGTAACTTTACTTGATACAGATAAAGAGGGGGCGACTATATTTGCTGAACGTTTAAGAGTACATATAGAGTCAAATCCAGTTAAGTATAAACATTTTGAAATAAAAATGACGGTGAGCATCGGCTTTGCTGGCAATAGTAATGATTTTAAAAATCATGAGCGTTGGATAGAAGCTGCCGATAAAGCGTTATATCACTCAAAAAATACAGGCCGAAACAGAGTAACAGCCTATACAGATATAAAAACTGACGCTTAAGCGTCAGTTTTTATATCTAGAATTTAAGATTAAATAATACTACGTTTGTATATTCTGCTAAGGTAATCCAATCAGTATGAAAACCAATCAATATTAAAAGCTTTATTGTTCCTTACTATTGTGTTGTATGACGAGAGTCATCGACTGGGCATTGGCCAATTATAGAAGCCTCACCACACTTTGACTCTTGCTCTAGTTTTACTTTAAAGCCCCATAATCTGTAAAGATGCTTAAGTACTTCCTCGTGCGAGTTTGCTAAAGGAATGTTGTTATGAGGTACGTAGCGTAGGGTTAGTGAACGGTCACCTCTAATATCAACGTCATATACTTGAATGTTGGGTTCATGATTACTCAAGTTGTACTGCGCTGAGAGCGCTTCTCTTACAGCTTTATAGCCGTTGTCGTTATGTATTGCGCCAATTTCTAAATGGGGATTATTAGTATGGTCAATAATAGTAAATAATTTAAAATCACGAATTAATTTAGGCGATAAAAACTGGCTAATAAAACTCTCATCTTTAAAGTTTTCCATTGCAAAATGCAGTGTATCTAGCCAATTACTGCCTGCATATTCAGGAAACCAGCGTTTATCTTCTTCAGTTGGGTGCTCACATATTCTGCGAATATCAACCATCATATTAAAGCCTAAAGCATATGGGTTAATGCCTGAATAATACTTACTGTTATAAGGTGGCTGATAAACTACGTTGGTGTGGCTTTGTAAAAGCTCTAACATAAACGAGTCGGTGAGTTTTCCCTCATCATATAAGTGATTAAGGATGGTGTAATGCCAAAAAGTTGCCCAACCTTCATTCATTACTTGAGTTTGTTTTTGTGGGTAAAAGTATTGCGAAATTTTACGAACAATACGTATCACTTCACGTTGCCAAGAGTCGAGTAATGGGGCGTTTTTTTCAATGAAATACAAAATATTTTCTTGGGGTTCAGAAGGAAAATGGCGTACTTTCTTTTTGGTTTCTTGCTGTTGCTCAGGAATAGTCCGCCATAATTCATTTACTTGCGATTGAAGGTAGTCTTCACGCTCTTGTTGACGTTTTTGTTCTTCAAATAACGATATTTGTTGTGGACGTTTGTAGCGATCGACTCCGTAATTCATTAATGCATGACATGAGTCGAGAAGGGCTTCTACTTGTGTAATACCATGCTTTTCTTCACAGCGGCTTATGTAGTTTTTAGCAAATACCAAGTAATCAATAATTGAGCCAGCATCGGTCCAGGTTTTAAATAAGTAATTACCTTTAAAAAATGAGTTATGTCCGTAACATGCATGTGCCATTACAAGCGCTTGCATAGGTAGGGTGTTTTCTTCCATTAAGTACGCAATACAAGGGTCCGAATTTATCACTATTTCGTAAGCGAGACCCATTTGTCCGCGCTTATAATTTTGCTCTGTTTGAATGAACTTTTTACCGTAAGACCAATGGCTGTAACCAATAGGCATGCCAACGCTTGAGTAAGCATCCATCATCTGCTCTGCGGTTATCACTTCAATTTGATTAGGGTATGTGTCTAACTTGTAGTGAGCTGCAACACGGGCAATTTCACTTTGGTACTCATCTAATAAATCAAAGGTCCAATCTGGGCCATCACTCATTCGTTTATCATTCATAATGCTACCTCGCTTTAGGCTATGCAGAGTTTTGCTGTTGACGACCTTTTTTAAATAGCTCCCTAAAAATTGGGTAAATATCTTCAACGCTTTGAATATGCTGTATGGCGAAATTATTATGGCTGTGTGTTATAGATTCATATTCGCGCCATAGGCTTTGATGAGCACGAGTGGTTATTTCAATATAAGCAAAATAACGTACTGCGCTTAAGAGCTTATTACGTAATATTTCACCACACTGCGGGGTGTCGTCCGCCCAGTTATCGCCATCAGAGGCTTGTGCGGCGTATACATTCCACTCATTTGCGTGATAACGCTCTTTTATTATTTCGTTCATTAATTTAAGAGCGCTCGAAACAATAGTGCCGCCAGTTTCTTGGGAGTAAAAAAACTCTTGTTCGTCAACTTCTTTAGCCTGTGTGTGGTGGCGAATATAAACAACTTCTATGTCTTTATAACTGCGCGTTAAAAATTGATAGAGCAAAATATAAAAACGCTTTGCCATGTCTTTTGTTGGCTGATCCATTGAGCCTGACACATCCATAATACAAAACATCACGGCTTTGCTGGTGGGGTGAGGGCGCTTTTCGTAATTACGAAAACGTAAATCGTAGTTATCAATAAACGGAACCGACTTAATTTGCACTTTTAATGCTGCAATTTCTTTTTGTAATAAAGCAATTGCCGCTTTATCGCTATGTTGCTCATCAAGCAACGCATCAAGTTGTTTTTCAAGCTCTTTTAAACGGCGTTTTTTACCTGCACTCATTGCCACACGGCGGGCAAGCGAGCCTTGAAGAGAGCGGACAATGTCAATATTACTTGGCATGCCGTCGCTACAAAAACCTGCGCGATGGGTTTTCATTTGCACTAACTTATCAAGCTGGTTCTCTTGTAAGTTAGGAAGTTCTAGATCTTCAAACAGTAAATCAAGGTATTCATCTTTTGATATTGAAAATACAAACTCATCTTGTCCCTCGCCCGAATCGCTGGCGTCACCTTCACCGGCACCACCGCCTTGTCCGCCTTTAGGGCGCTCAATTTTATCACCTGTAGAAAACTGATCGTTACCCGGGTGAATTTGTTCTCTATTCCCGCCTTGCCCTTGATGAAATGTAGGTTCGCTGATATCGCGTTGTGGAATAGAAATACTCTCACCAGAGCTTGAATCGGTAACGCTGCGTTTGTTAATCGCATCTGAAACCGCTTCTTTAATTTGTTTTTTATAGCGCCTAATAAAGCGCTGGCGATTAAGCGTACTTTTATTTTTTCCGTTTAAACGCCTATCTATAAAATGCGCCATATTGACCTCCTATATACTACGACTATGAAGGTTATTGCGATTTTCTAACCCGTAAATACCACTCAGAAAGCAAGCGAACTTGTTTTTGTGTATAGCCTTTTTCGACCATACGGTTCACAAAGTCTTCGTGCTTTTGCTGATCCTCTGCAGACGTTTTAGTATTAAACGAAATAACAGGGAGTAAATCTTCGGTATTAGAGAACATTTTTTTCTCAATCACCGTGCGTAGTTTTTCGTAGCTTGTCCATAGTGGGTTTTTCCCGTTGTTGTGTGCGCGGGCACGCAGTACAAAGTTCACTATTTCATTACGAAAATCTTTAGGATTAGAAATACCCGCTGGCTTTTCTATTTTTTCAAGTTCAGCGTTTAGCGCTGCGCGGTCAAATAGCTGTCCTGTATCGGGGTCGCGATATTCTTGGTCTTGTATCCAAAAATCTGCATAAATAACATAACGGTCAAAAATATTTTGTCCATATTCCGAATACGATTCTAAATAAGCGGTTTGCAGTTCTTTACCTATAAACTCGACATATTGTGGAATTAAATAGCCTTTTAAAAAGCTTAAATAACGCTCTTCTATTTCACTTGAAAATTGCTCGCGCTCTATCTGTTGCTCAAGTACATAGAACAAATGCACCGGATTTGCAGCAACCTCAGTGGTATCAAAGTTAAACACACGGGACAAAATTTTAAACGCAAAGCGGGTAGAGAGCCCCGTCATACCTTCATCAACACCTGCGTAATCACGATACTCTTGATACGATTTTGCTTTAGGGTCGGTGTCTTTTAGGGTCTCGCCATCGTATACCCGCATTTTAGAATAGATACTTGAATTTTCTGGCTCTTTTAAACGTGATAGCGTCGTAAATTGCGCCAATGTTTTAAGTGTACCCGGTGCACATGGCGCGTTGTATAGCTCGCTGTGCTCAAGTAATTTGTCGTAAATTTTAATTTCTTCAGTTACACGTAAGCAATAAGGGACTTTTACAATATAAACACGGTCTAAAAATGCTTCGTTGTTTTTATTGTTTTTAAAGGTTTGCCACTCAGACTCATTCGAGTGAGCGAGGATCATGCCATTAAAGGGCAGGGCACTAATGCCTTCTGTGCCGTTATAGTTACCTTCTTGGGTTGCGGTAAGTAAAGGATGCAGCACTTTAATAGGCGCTTTAAACATTTCTACAAATTCCATCAGCCCTTGGTTAGCTAAACATAAGGAGCCAGAGTAGGCGTATGCATCAGGATCGTTTTGGGCAAAGTGCTCAAGCTGGCGAATATCGACCTTACCAACCAGTGCTGAAATATCTTGGTTGTTTTCATCTCCTGGTTCGGTTTTGGCAATGCCTATTTGGTTTAAAATAGAAGGGTAGCGTTTAACCACTCTAAACTGGCTAATATCACCATTGAACTCTTTTAAGCGTTTGCCAGCCCAAGGCGACATAATGGTTTTTAAGTAGCGCGGTTTAATACCGTATTCTTTCTTAAGTACGTCAGCGTCCTCTATTGGGTCAAATAATGCAAGAGGATGGTCGTTTACCGGTGAGCCTTTAATTGAATAAATAGGCACTTGTTGCATTAAATATTTTAGTTTTTCAGCAATGGATGATTTACCCCCACCAACAGGTCCAAGTAAATAAAGCACTTGTTTGCATTCTTCAAGCCCTTGGGCGGCGTGTTTTAAATAAGAGACTATTTGCTCAATGGCGTCTTCCATACCATAAAAATCAGCAAAGGCAGGGTAGCGCGCAACTACTCTATTAGAAAATAACCGGCTTAGTCGTGCATCCGTTGCGGTATCTACCATGTTTGGTTCGCCAATTGCCATGAGTAGGCGTTCTGGTGCGCTGGCGTAGGCAGACTTATCGGTTTTACAAATCTCAAGAAATTCAGCGATACTGTATTCTTCTTCCTGTGCCGCTTCGTATCGTGCTTGGTAATGCTCAAAAATCGTCATAATAACCTCCGAAACCCGCTGTAAAAAGGTGCTTACCTTTTAAAGTCTAGTCACGAATCTGTATTTTTGTGCAATAAAATTAAAAATTTAAGTGAAAAAAGATCATGTTACTAAAAGTGTTTTATTAAATGATGAGGCGCTTGGGTGTGATAAATAAGAAACAAAAAAAGACGCCTAAGCGTCTTTTTTACATTAGCGTTTAAAGGCTAATTAAGCGAAGTTAGCGTTCGCGAATTCCCAGTTAACAAGCGACCAAAAACCTTTAAGGTAATCTGGACGAACGTTACGGTAATCAATGTAGTAAGCGTGTTCCCATAAATCCACTGTAAGGATTGGAGTAACGCCATCATCAGTTAATGGTGTAGCAGCGTTAGATGTATTAACGATGTCTAGTGAACCATCAGCAAGCTTAACTAACCACGTCCAGCTTGAACCAAAGTTATTTACTGCTTTGTCATTTAATGCATCTTTAAACGCATCAAAAGAACCCCATTTAGCGTTGATTGCATCAGCAACTGCGCCAGTAGGCTCGCCGCCGCCGTTTGGAGATAAGCTGTTCCAGTAAAAAGTATGGTTCCAGATTTGTGCTGCGTTGTTAAATACGCCGCCTTCTGATGAACATACGATCTCTTCTAGAGATTTGTTTTCAAACTCAGTACCAGGGATTAAACCATTAAGCTTAACCACGTATGTGTTGTGGTGTTTACCATGGTGAAACTCTAGCGTTTCTTTTGAAATATGTGGCTCAAGTGCGTCGATTGCATATGGTAGTGACGGTAGTTCAAATGCCATTTTTTTATCTCCATCTTCTTTGGTTGATAGTCCATTTGGTAATACGTAATGCCTGTTGAAACAGAGCAGTTACCTATACCAAGCGGTAATATAGTGTTACTATAATTGTTGAGTATTTTACTCAAGTTTAAGCAAACAGCAATGCTATTGCGAAAGACTATTTCAATTGCGGCTTTATTTGCCCATTTTAAGTTATATATTTGTGGTCACGATGAGTTATTTTCAAGACCTAAATATATTTAGCTATCGTTACTTTGAGGTTGTAGATGGAAACCATTGATAAAATTAAACAGCAAATTTCAGAAAACCCAATAATCCTTTTCATGAAAGGGTCACCAAAATTACCAAATTGTGGTTTTTCTTCACAAGCATCGCAAGCGTTAATGTCATGTGGTGAACCATTTGCATACGTTGATATTTTACTTAATCCAGACATTCGTGCTGAGCTTCCAGCATACGCAAATTGGCCAACATTCCCGCAATTATGGGTAGATGGCGAATTAGTTGGTGGTTGTGACATTATTATCGAAATGTTTCAACGCGGTGAATTACAGCCGTTAATTACAGAAACTGCTGCTAAATATAAAGAAGCTGACGCAGAGTAATTTTATTACTCAACCTGCTATCAGGTTATTAAGCTCTTTAAGCACAAAGCCACTTTTTAAGCTGTCTCTTGATCACAAGTCTGACTCAAGAGATTTTGCTAAATCGTAGCCTTCCAGGATGGCTTGTAACTTAAGCCATCCTTGCCATAACACTTTCAAAGATGCACGCCCTGTGCGCTTGGTATCTTTCCAGCCTCCTAACTTTGCCAGTTCCTGATACGCCCATGACATATTTGGAGCAGTTTCAGGCAATGGTGTTTTTATTCTCTTTAACCACAATAACTTC
>NZ_JACGWD010000071.1:0-22621 GCF_014077565.1 Pseudoalteromonas sp. 5Ae-yellow | reverse complement strand
TTCTGCTTGCTGAGAAGCTATTTATCGACTTGCAGAAAACAATATGTATCTGCAAGCCTAGCCCTTGAGTTATTATTCAAAAATCAGCTGCCTGATGTATTCATTTCAGATGAGGCTGAATAGTTACATTTTATTTAGTATTACTTAGACAATTTATTTTAAGTGTTTTAGAAACTGCAACGTAAAAAACCGCTTTTTAATCAATAAAAGCAAATGCTACTCATTATCATTTGGTGTGTGGCATGCTAGCATATCCTTAATATGTTCATAAATTAAAAAGGAAATATAAATGTACGGCATACTAATAAAAATGTTTTTTATAGCTGGTTGTAGTTTTTTCTCAGTAGCTAGCTTCGCTAATTACCCAATAACAATTAGCCAAGGGAATACCCAAGTTGTTATAAAACAAAAGCCTATAAAAGTAGTTGTATACGATTTAGGTGTACTTGATACATTAACAGCACTTGATATTGATGTAACAGCGGTTGCTAAGGGAGTGTTTCCTGAATATTTAGCTCATTATAACTCCCCAAACAAAGCAATAGCGGGTAGCTTATTTAAGCCAGACTTTGAGGCACTTAAAAAAATTAAACCTGATTTAATTATAGTCGGACCACGCAGCCGTAGAGCATTAGATAAATTAACTGCAATTGCACCTACCATCGATTTAACATTAAGTTCCGATGATTTTGTCTCTAATATTAAAAGAAATATTATACTACTGGGTGATGTTTTTGAAAAACAACAGCAAGCAAAGTTATTGTGGAACAATTTAAATAATAAAATTAATGCTTTGCAGGCTAAAGCAATGGGTAAAGGGCCTGGGCTTGTTTTATTTACTGTAAAAGATATGTTTATTGCGCACTTACCTGGAGACAGATTTGGTATGGTGTATGAACTACTTGGTATACAAAGCCCAAATAAAATTAATAAACCGCAGCTAAAAGATAACGATAAAAGCCAAACTAAAGTGCAAAAAGCCAAACAAGCTGCAGTATTAACAAAGGATTATATGGCAACAAAACCAAATTGGCTGTTTATACTCGACAGAGGTTTAGCAACTGGTGGACAAAGCAATATTGAGCAAGCTTTAGCAAAAGCACCGTTTATAGAAAACTCTCAAGCGTGGCAACAAAAACATGTTTACTACTTAAACCCAACGCAATGGTATGTAATAACAGGCGGCTATACGAGTGTTCTTAATACTGTTAACGAGTTAAATACTATTTGGTAAACATTTTTATTAAAGGTGAGCTGATTATGAATATTTGCTCACCAATTCACTTTAGTTAGATACAAAACGGATAGCGAAAAATTGAAATTTCCTGCATATATATTGGTCATAAATAGAATTTAGCTCAGTACTTTTAAAAACTGCAACAAATAGGTAACTCTACTTATTCTGGTCAACCCGAACTAAACACTTTAAGTTGAGAACTTTTAAACTCCACAGGTAATAAGTAATCATTTACTGAATGCAGCCGAAGCCTATTGTTTAGAGTCTAAAATTGGCTGTCTAAACGTCGGTTGAGGCAGTTGCGCAGTTAAAATAAATACAGGGAGTGTGTAGTGGCATAGTTAATTTGGCCACCTATTAAGAGATGTTATGATTGATTTCATAGCAGCATTAGGTGCCAAGATGAAGAAGAAAATACGTAAGTCATTTAGTCCTGAATTTAGACTAGAAACGGCTCAATTAGTGGTCGATCAAAATTACACCCAAGAAGAAGCGGCCAAGGCGATGGGGGTGGGTAAATCGACTATCAGTAAGTGGGTTAGGCAATTACACGAAGAACGCGCAGGTAAGGCCCCTAAAGCCATGCCGATGACGCCAGAACAGCTTGAAATACGGGAATTGAAAAAGCGCATTGAACGAATAGAGCTGGAGAAAGAGGTTTTAAAAAAGGCTACGGCTCTGTTGATGTCCGACTCCCTGAACAGCTCTCGTTAATCGAGAAACTCAATCAGAGCCAGCCTAAGCGCTATCCAGTTACTTTATTGTGTGAGGTATTTGACGTACATCGCAGTACCTATAAATACTGGCTAGCCAGGGATAATGAAATTTGTCCTGAGCGAGTTCGTTTACTCAGCGATATTAAGCAGATACACAATGAGAGTAACGGCTCTGCGGGGGCCAGAACGATTGCTGATATCGTGACACAGCGCGGCACAAATCTCAGTCGATATCGTGCCGGCAGGCTCATGAAACAACTTGAGTTGGTGAGTTGCCAACTTCCGCAACATGCTTACAAAAAGGCGGCAAAAGAGCATGTAGAGATACCCAATTTATTGAATAGACAATTTGCCGTCACTGAGCCTAATCAAGTGTGGTGTGGCGACGTGACCTATATTTGGACTGGCAATCGCTGGGCTTATTTAGCCGTTGTGATGGATTTATTTGCTAGAAAACCGGTGGGCTGGGCGATGTCGTTATCCCCTGATAGTCAATTGACCATGCAAGCTTCAACCATGGCCTATGAGCGCAGAGGAAAGCCGAAAGACGTGATGTTTCATAGTGACCAAGGTAGCCATTACACGAGCAGGAAGTTCAGACAATTAATTTGGCGTTACCAATTGACTCAAAGCATGAGTCGCCGTGGAAATTGTTGGGACAACAGTCCAATGGAACGATTTTTTAGAAGTTTAAAAACGGAATGGGTACCCACTACAGGTTATAGGAGTTTTACCGATGCTAAGCATCATATAACGGATTATATTGTTGGCTACTACAGCCAGACTAGGCCGCATCAGTACAATGCTGGTTTAAGCCCAAACGAGTCAGAGAAAAGATTCTGGCTTTACTATAAAACTGTGGCCAATATTACTTGACCACTACAGGTTATTAACTACTCTAGGCATTATGCCTCAGAGCCTATACGATAGGGTAGAGCTATATATCTACCTTGAAAATATTCACACTTATTTTCAATAAGGATATCATAGGTTTCATTATCTTCAATTAGGCATGTAATAAACTTTATACCTAAGCCGTGCGAGAGCGTAATCAATGTTCTTAGGAAGTATTGATTTTCTTCACATTTAAGGTTGCTAATAAAGCTTCCGTCTAACTTAACGTAATCAATATTTAAACCTTGCAGATATTTTATAGAAGTTAAATTTATAGCAAAGTGCTCGATACAAACCCTGAAACCAAGTTTTTTTAGCGCAGCTATTACTTGAGCTGCTTTTTGCTGACTATCAATTATTACAGTTTCTTTTATTTCGAAAATAAGTTTTAAGGATTTTTCTTTAGCTATTTTACTTATAGATTCAAGCCAAAATATAAACTCATTGCTGTAAAGAGACTGCTTGGCTAAGTTAATTGCAATTGGTTTATCGTAGCGAGTTAAATCTTGTGCTAGTAACCCTGTTATTATTGCTTTATCTAGCTCAACAGTTAGCTCAAGCCGCTCTGCCATAGTGAACAACTGATTGTTATTAAGGGGCTTATTATTGTATAAAACATTAGAAAATAATTCATAGTATTCAACTTCCTTTAAATTATTTTTTATTGGTTGAGCGCTAAAATTAATTTCTTTATTTTCAATTGCATGGTTGATAACACTGCGCCATTGAGTAAAAGATATTGCAGATAGGTTTGAGTTAGAAATTATATCGACTTCATGAGGTGATGTGTCTAGTTGCGACAGTAAATCACTTAAAGTACATGTTTTATGGTAATCAATAGCTGAAACTCGAGCATAAGGAGAGTCTAATTCTGTGACCTTCTTTTGAGAAAAGTCGCGGCTCAAGTGTTCTAGCATTTCTTGCCTATACTCTATGCTAACACTCAGCATTAAGATAAACGTGCCTCCAGATATTCTAAATATTTCACTTTCTTGAGAAAAGTTAAAATTCTTTTGAATAATATTTTTAACTTCAAATACGTAGTTGTCTCCAGCAGCAAATCCAAAATTTTTATTAATAGATATTAAAGAATCAAGGGAGATAAGTATTAGGCATGAAACATCATCTTTATTCATGCCTGTTTGAGTTGCACTAAATTGATTCTCAAATGCTCGTCGATTACCTAACTGAGTAAGTTCGTCTTGGAAAACCTTTTTAGACAAACTTTCACTATGCTCTGATAAAGACTGGAAAGTCGAGTTTAAGTTTCTTACCATATTGTTCATTGCTTTGGTAACCGTTCTCAACTCTATTGAAAAGGGGACATCATTATTAATAATAAATTTTTTATATGTTACCGATTGAGCTTGTTTCTCAAGTTTTTTTAGAGGCCTAAATATAGCACTAAGTATAAAGTAACCTAGTATTAGGCTAATAATCAAAAGAGCTAAAGAGGTAATACAGGTGTCTATCGCATGCTTCCACAACTTTTCATAGGAAAGGCCTGGGTGGCTCTCGACTATTAAAGTACCGGCTATATTCCATCCATTATTAACTTCACTTGACTCAGGTACTCTTGGAAGTTCAAACATAGATGTAAACCAAGGCGGAATATCTTGTGATGTTAGTGGATTAACCCTTTCAATTAAAGTATTACCTTTTTTATCAACAAATCTGATACTGTGATAGTAGCCAGAGTCAAAAATAGCGGAGATCATGGTCTCTGCTATAACCAAATTTTCTTCATCAGTATAAGGAGAAATAGATAAACCTAAATTAATAGCTGCGTCATTAGCATGTACGCTCATTTGCTCTGTAAAGTAGGTTTTAGTTGTATTAATATCAATAATTAAACGTGCAAAAAAAGAAATTGAAACAAGTAAAAAGATCAAACCATATATTTGCGTCCTGAGACTCATACCAATATTAACTTTATTCTTCAATTTTAATTTCTCCATTGCTAACATTTATATCCACCTCTATACGCTCAATCATATCCTGCCAAGATTTTAAGCCATGCTGCTTACGAACTTTTTTTCCTATACCTCTAGCCTTAGAAAGCCAGAGGCCATGACCATTAAAGCTGTATATCGGTTTTAGGTCTGGACGTTTTGTCGCGGGTAAAATCTTATGTTCATAGTTATCAAGTATAAGTGGAGGTGAATCATTATTTTCTAAATAAATTAATACCATATGGGGTACGTCAACAGTTAGCTGACGTACATACATTAACCTAAGCTTATCTTCAGGAAAGCCCAAGGCAAGAAGGGAAAAATATTTAGCAATAGCATAATCCTCGCAATCGCCACCTCCACGGCCTATAGTTTCAATGGGGGACGCCCAATAATCTTTTTTGTTCCAAAAATCGATATCCTCATAATATTTAATCTCTTCGTTAAAAAACATATTTACAGTATTTAATTGTGACCATTCGCTAGCAGATTGACTATTTTCTAATAGCTTTAACCAACTGCCATAACGATTGACACCATTTTTATTGTATTTATTTTCAATTAACTGTAATAATTTTTTATTATTAAGTTTATCCTCTATTTTTTGAGAAAAAACAAATAAGGAAAAAACACATATACAGATAAATATTATTGTTTTTTTCAAATGCTTTTATTACCTAAAAATCTTTAAAATTCAATTTTTTGCCTATCTTTTTTTACTACTAAGTAGACCTAAACATATTATAACAATAAAAGTCATTGCATTAGCTGTTGCCTGCAGTGGGAAATCTACAATAATATGGAGAATCATAAATGTAATCGCAGTAGCCACTCCAAAACTGACTCCTTGGTATAAAGGTGATGTTTGTTGAGTCATATTCTTAAAGCAAATGTATAAAATATAAAGTAATGAAAAAAAGCTTAAAAAGCAGCTTAAAACACCAAACTCAATTGCAAATTGCACATACTCGTTATGCGCATGATCGTAAAAGCCGGAGTAAGGTATTGATTGTTTGGTAGGAAACAGTCCGTAATAAGAGCCTCCTCCAGATCCAGATAAGTAGTATTGCTTAACTAATGGAATTGAATCTTGGATAACTTCATCTCTTGTTTCTTCAATAAAGCTAGTTTCAGCTAATCTTTCTTGTAATTTATCGGCACCAAAAAGACTACCCACAATAATAGTATCAAGTACAAAAAAACTAATAATAAGATATTTTAAAGACCATGGCTTTGATTTATAAAATTTAAGAGCAAATAAGCTTACTGAGGCGAGAGATACTAAAAATGCAATATTCCCCATTCTTGAGCGAGTTAGAAGTAATGCGACAACAATAATTATAAGACACAACCGTATAACTAATTTCTTGGATAAAAGCGCTTTTATAAAACCTCTGAAATAATGAGTTAACTTACTATTAGAATTTCTTTTAATATCTAGCTCACTAATTATAAAACCAATCCCAATTGACAAAATAATAGCAAGGTAATTAGCTAAATGGTTATGGTATACAAAAGAGCCACTAGCTCTTTGTGAGTACTGGAAACCAAAAATAGGAGTGTAGGAGGGAGGTGATAAATTTAAAAATGTAGCATAAATTGCTTGAAATAACCCTGCAATAATTAAGGCATAGATAATGGTCGTTATTCTTTTTTTATCTATGGTGTATACACAAATTAGCCAAGCAAACATAAAAAAACTAGCTGTTTTTAATAGCACTATTTTTGTTTGTATAGGATCTGTTGAATAAGAAAAAATAATCTGGATTAGTAAAGTAAGTAATAAGGTACCAATTAAAGTAAAAATTGGCCAAGTACGTAGAGGAGGGAAAAAGCCATTGTTTTTATATATATTGAATATACAATGTAAAAAAAATAATGCAAAAACAATAAGTTCCGAAATTGCCCAAGCCCACGGTCTATTACTACCTAAAGGAATAGGAAGCCATATAATTAAACTACAAAGGCTATAAAAAATAAATTTATTAAGCATAAAAAGAAAACCCATAAAATGGGTTCCTTATAGAAGACTAAAATTAGTTACTTGAAGCTGTTGTTCCGCCGCCACCGCCGCCAGAACCAGTAGATCCTGTTAAAGGAGTACCTACTCCAGAGATTAAACCTGTACCACCTGCAGCAGTACCAGAGCTAATAAGTTCTAAATTTAAATTAGGGTTAGAACTTGCTAAAACAATTAAATCATCTTCTGACATGCCATTAGCTTTAGCAAAAGCAAAAAATGACTCTTGTTGACTTTCAGTAAGGGATAGATTGGCAAATAATGTACTCAAACAATCTTTTTTTACAGTATCGGCTAGGGCTAAACACTCTGAAAGTTGTTCTGAAGCAATATTAGCTTTCTCATCTGAGTCTTGTTGCGCTGATACCATTAGAGGAAAAGCGAGAATTATGATTAAAAAACTTACCTTTTTCATTTATTTACATCCTTATGTTAATTCAAACTTATTATAAACAAGCTAGTATCAATTTATTCATTAATCAAAGTATATATTTAATAAAATAATTTGCATCTTTTTTATTTTTAACCGCTCAAGGAAGATTGGCATGATTTAATGCTTATGTCTAAGGCATTAATCATTAGCCTTATTTAACAGGGTGTTAAAGTTTATGTGGATTTTAACTTGTTTTGTTTATTTCTAAGCGTTAATATTTCACAAAATATACGCCGTGCTCTTCAATGTGTAGTCTTCATTCACATAAAAGATTTGTATATTTTCAATCTTTAGTTTAAGAAAGCCAAACTTGATGCGAATCAAGGACGGAAAGCCACGGGTCTCCTCAAGGAATTAGTATCAGGATGATAGCCGGGTTGCTGAACATTATTATTTATAATTATAAATGTGAGGCACAAAATGAACACTTCAAATTTAGAAATAATCCAAACAGGTCTTCTCGGCCAATTTAACTTAGATCTTTCAACTTACAACACTTACGATTTTATCGGTGAGAATGCTGGTATGTCTGGTGCTTACGTAAGACTCGACCAAGGTTGGGCAGTGAGTTCTGCTGATCAACAATTACATTCGTGGTCTTCACTATTAGATGGCGTAGCTGATGAGTCAATTCAAAGCTATTCAATGGTGGGTATTACAGCAGTAATAGGCACTGGGGGAAATGATGTAATCGTTGGCTCCACAGCAGATAATTACTTAGATGGTGGTGCTGGCGCGGATTATATCCATGGCTTAGCAGGTAATGATGTGCTGATTGGTGGCTTAGGCGTTGATAAGTTGAGAGGTGATAAAGGCGATGACATTCTGATCGGTGGTTTTGAATGGAATGAACGTATTGATGGTGGTGAAGGTAATGATACCGCTAGTTTTGATGGTGAGACTTTAGATGGGGCAGGGGTTTACATTCGGTTGGACCAAAGCTTTGCTACTACCACTGCGATAAAAGACTCTATGAGTTGGAGCGATATGTTAGATGGTATTAATAACAATACACTAGCACATGACGATTTAATTTCTATAGAGAATGCAATTGGTTCTAAATATGATGATTCTATTAATGGTGATAACCAAGATAATATTTTACATGGTGGCGCTGGCGGGAATGATTGGTTAGGTGGTGGTCTTGGTTACGATACAGCAAGTTACGAAGGTGAAACAGAAGATGGTTTTGGTGTAAATGTAAATCTTGTTGCGGGTGGTAATGTTGGATGGGTATGGAGTACTAAACTAAATTCTGAATATAATTGGAGTGAAATAAGAGACGGTATTAATACTAATACTCTAGATCACGATAAATTAGGGAGTATTGAAAACGTCATAGGTAGTATCCACAACGATTCTATTACGGGTTCTAGAGGTGATAACATACTAAATGGTATGGAAAGTAACGACTTTCTTAATGGCCTTGATGGTGACGATATTTTGATTGGCGGAGCAGGTAACGACAAGCTTTATGGTGGGTTAGGTAATGACCATATATTTGCCGATGAAACAGACTCTCTTGTAAATGGAGGCAGTGGTTTTGATATTGTTTCGTTTGAGGATGTTAATGGCGATAATGAAGTAAATATTAACCTTGCGAGCCTAAATTACTCAGGCCTCGAAGCTATTGTTATAGGTAGCGACTTACAACAGCAAGTACACAATATTAATGTATCGCTTGACCAAATCGCGGCTGATACTGAAGGTACTTACGATGATATGTTTTTTGCTATTGGTATTGATACTCTTACGTTTAGTGACAGCGTTGGAATTGCTTCATTGACTCAAGAATTAGATGGCAATTATGAGGCAGAGTTAATAGCACTTCTTGGCTTAGACGAATCGACTCAATTACAGTCAACAACCTATGAAACTGAGGGCGGAAATTTCGTTACAGTTATCCAAGATGTAATAATTGATTCAGATATGGATATTGGTGGCATAGGCTCGCAAGATTTTATGGGCCAAGAGAGCATGTATATAGCTTAATTGTTACTGATTTAGAACAGCAGCTATAAGTTGCTGTTCTATACTTTAAAAGGAATTAGTGTGAAATCACTAAAGAAGCATATACGCAATCGTGCCCGGTGGACATTTTTTTTTAGTTTTGTAACTAGTGTATTAATGCTAGTTGTACCGATTTACTCCTTACAAGTATTTGACCGTGTATTAAGCTCCTTTAGTTTAGACACTCTATATTTACTAACTATTATCGCTGGATGGCTTGTACTAGTTTACGGCTGCTTAGAATGGGCAAAACAGAGGCTATTACATGCAACAGCAAATGAATGGCGTGAGCAAGCAATTAATTTATATGCAGAAACTGGCTTCACAAAAAGTGAAAATGGTAAGTTAATTAATGATATAAAACTAGCAGAAACTGGTTTACAAAACCATTTAGCAACAGTTGCCGACATTCCTTGGACAAGTATTTTCTTATTCGTTTTATTAATCATTCACCCAACATTTTTCTATATTGCTATATCGAGTATTTTTATACTCATGATTTTTGCCTGGATAAATTATTTATATAGCCAAAGAGTAAGTAGTCAAGTGTTAGCAAGTGATATGCAAACAAGTATTTTAGTAAATAAAAATTATTTAGTTGCCTCTGGCTTTATTTCTTCAATGGTTTCTATTTGGAAAAAATACACTCAACAATCTTCAAGCACGCAAATAAACTATAAAATAAAAACCTTAAATATTAGTAGTCTATCAAAAACATGCAGGCTGCTTGTGCAAATAGCGGTTACATGTGTAGGTGTTTCTTATGTTTTGAACCAAGCGTTATCAGTTGGCGGCATGATTGCTGCCAGCTTAATTATTGGCCGTGCACTAGCTCCGTTTGAGCAATCTGTTTTGCAATTACAGCACTGGGTTACGTGTTACAAAGCATGGAAAAGAGTCACTTCATATAATATAGATAACGAAATTAAAACCGAACCTGCAATCCCTAATGGTTCACTCATTGCAAATAAAGTTATTCATAAATATAGCAATTTAAATAAAGTATTTATAAAAGCTTTCAGTGCAAACTTTACTTCTTCCCACGTTATTTTGGGTGCTAATGGTTCAGGAAAAACGACTCTTTTAAAAATATTAGCGGATGAGTATCAGCCTTTTTCAGGCGACATAAGGATTGAAGGAAGCCTTTTAAGTAGCTGGGAATCTGTAAGTAAGCAAAAAATAATAGGGATATATCGCTCAGATTTACCTTTAACAAAAACAACTATTATTTCTAATATGGCAGTGGGTGAAAGTCAGGTATATGCAATGGAGTTGGCACAAGAGTTGGGGCTACATAAAAATATAATGCAACATACTAACGGTTACGATACTGAGCTTGTAAATATTGAGACTCAGCTTAGTAGTTCTGAAATTCAATTAATTATATTAATAAAAGCGCTGTCTAATAAGCCACATATATTAATAGCAGATAATATTGATGACCATTTAGATACTAGAGCCGAACTTGCTTTAGCTAAAATTTTAGCAAAAAGAACAGAGGAAGGTAAAATAACAATTTACTCAGCGAAAAAAATGAATTTGATAAGCAAAGCACAAAACATTATTTACCTTGAAGAAGGTAGTATTCAGTTTAATGGTAAAGCAACTGAGTTTTTTGCTACTCGTAATAAAATGAAAGAGGCTAGTAATGGATAACTTAGCAAGCAAAAAATGGTTAATTACCTGCTTTATTATATTTGTTATTGGCTTTGGTACTTTTTTTATTTGGTCTGTATTTTCTACTTTAAGTTCAGCATCTATGGCAGCAGGGAGTGTTGTAGTTAAAGGACATAAAAAAAGTGTGCAGCATTTAGAGGGTGGAATAATAGAGGCGATTTATATTGAAGAAGGTCAACATATAAATAAAGGCGATATATTATTTAAATTAGCAAAAGACCAATCTCAAAATTTATTTGAACAAACCCAAACTCAATATCAATATGCTAAAGCGGCTTTTCAGCGTATTCAAGCTGAGCTATCAGGAATAGATACACTTATATTTACTGATTTCGACCAAAATAATATCGAAATTAAACAAATGATTGATTACCAAGTTGAACAGTTTAATGCAAATAAACATAAACAAAATAGTTTAATATCGTTACAAGAAGAAATAAAAGAGCAGAGTACGCAAGAGTTACAAACACTCTTAGCAAGACAGGCATCGGATAAAAAGCAACTAAAAATTGCTGATGAGCAAGTTACTATGTATCAAGAGCTTGAAAAAAAAGGCTACTCTTCTAGAGCGCAATTTTTAAGTGCCAAAAGTAACCAAGAATCTATCCGAGGCCGATTAAGCGAATACATAGGATTAATTCAACGCGCTAAAGCATCGATTAATGAGTCAGAACTATCACTTGCAAGTATTAAGATTGAACATCAAAAGCAATTACGTGAAATTTTTGAAAAACAACAAGAGCTATTAAGAATTAGACATTCAGAATACATGCGGGTTAAAGATGTTTTAGATAGAACGACTATTATTAGCCCTATATCAGGGTACGTTGTGAATTTATCAGTAAATACACTTCAGGGTGTAATTAGTCCTAGGCAGGTATTATTAGATATTGTGCCAGATACAGATGATTTATTAGTAGAAGTTTTATTAAATCCTAAAGATATAGAGTCAGTTCATAAGGGAATGAAAGCAAAAATAAGACTATCATCTTATAATATGCGCCGCGTGGCACCTATTGATGGTTTAGTTGAAAACGTTTCTGCAGATAGAATTTATGACGAAGAAAAAGATATATCGGCTTATAAGGTTAAAGTTAAAATAGAAAATAACAGAACAGATATAGACTTATACCCAGGTATGCCAGCGGAAGTAATGATTTTGCTTGAAGATAGAACGCCAATGGATTATTTACTTTCACCATTAACAGAACTTAATTATAACGCATTTAGAGAAATAGATTAGATTTAAAAATAATGCCAATACACTTCAAATTTAAGAATGTATTGGCTTCGATAATTTAATTATCCGACCCTCCGCAATCATCATGACCACCTGAGCCACGCTTTTTACGCTTTTTATGATTCGCTTTATTCCTAGACCCATTTCCACCACCAACACAACCATGATTTGGACCGTGACGATCGTTACTCACAAAACCATCATCACGCCTTGATAACCACCATTCAAACTGTTTATTAAGTTGATTACTTCTTGCTGTGGCTGATGCCAAATTGATTTTTTGCATAGCAGTTGATAAATCATTTAATGCAGATTTATCAAATTTATATTTACTATCGATTGGTTTGTTTTTATTTATATAAGCTGAAAAGTTATTGTATATATTTGAACGTTTATAGTCATTTGATTTTGTATAAGTTGAAATTAATAACATTATACATACGCTTGTAGTAATGAATGCTTTCTTTAACCCCATCATTGACCTCCTTAAAGTGGAATTTAAGCTTATAATTTAATTCATAGAACTTCAATAATTATAAGTTAATTTAAACAATTTAAAACAAGTATAAGATAGAGTAAACAAGTTAAAGTTAATGCAGTAAATATAAACAATAATAAACAAAAGTAAACTTGTAGATAAATACCAACAAGTGTAAGGGTTGTATATAGTAAAAACAAGCGTCATTTTTTTATTTAGAATATGTAATTGAAGTTAAATTAATCACTTTGCTGTGTTAATAAGGTGCTCTTGTCTATATAATGTAGTTTGTCTTTAACGTTTTATTTTATAGATTACAATTAGAAAAGGTTTTTTAAATACATGGTTATGGATAATCAAATTAAAGGTAGCTACCTTTTAATTAACAGAAATTCTATTGAGCTAGCTAATAGATATAATAAATCAATAAAAGTATCATCAGATTTTTACCTTCATTTCACTTCAGGCTCTAACTTGACAGTGACGAATGATCTAGAAGACGAAATTATAGAGCAGTCTCCATTATCAGTTAAAATTAATTTACTTACCAATGGAGTAGAACTTACTTTATCGCAATTAGCAATTGGTGATGTTTACTATTTAGAACGAGAAAGTGGAATAGAAGCATTATCTTCTGATCCTGCTATATTAGCTGCTTTATTTGATTGTGAGCTGTCAATAAACGCAATATATCAAGATATATCAATTGGGTTTAGGTTAGGTAATTTATCTATATATGAGAATATATTCAAGTTAAATGCAAATCATTCAATTAAAGTTATATCTAATAAAATTACTTTAATTGAACACCCTCGACGAGTTGAAGTATTTAAATTAGCGCAAGAAAATCTTCTGGATACTTTGCCTAAAGAAGTTGCTCGTTGTTATTCAAATGGTTATGTATCTGAATTAACGGGGGGCATTGATAGTCGGCTCGTTTATGCCTTAGGATTAGCAGGGGGAGCTTCGCCTAAAATTGATTTTACTATAGGTAAACAATTTGATAATGATGTAATTGTTGCAGAATTAATAAGTAAGCAGTCAAAATCTAAACATATTAGAATTAATAACAATTTAATGGATAGTCAGCTTGTTGAAGATGGTTATGATTTTGTTTCATCTTCAGGTTTTAGTGTTAATGCAGCATCTTATAGTTGGCTTCCATCTGTTTATAGACAATTAGACTCGGTTAGAACTGGGCAGTTAACAGGAGCGGGAGGTGAGTGTGCCAGTGATTTTTATTTTACTCCTTTTGATCACCTAATAAAGAGTCCTTACATATTAGATGAATGGTTGAAGAAAAGACTTTATTTGTCAGGAAATAAAATGCTGAAGGTTATTCCCATTTGTGACGAATTACATAAAAATTTATTTAATAAATTAAAAGTTATAGTCAACACTTCAAGCATTGATACTTGGCGTAATAGTATGACCTCTTTATATTCCGAGCATAGAGTGAAAAATTGGGTTGGTCCTGTCTTAAATGCATCAGGCAATTATTACAATGTTGCAGCACCACTTTTAAGCGATACATATTTAACCTGGGCTAATTCGATACCTTTTAATTTACGTAAAAATAGACAGGCTCAGATCGATTTGATTCAAAAGTTGAACCCGAACCTTGCTAATATCCCTTATAGCTATCAAGTTGAAAAAAATAATTTATTAAATAATAAATATATTAACTTAGTTAATAAAATATATAAGAGAACATTGAGTTTTAAAGCTGCTGATGATATTGGTTCCACATCGACAATTAAAAGTTTAGTAAGTGATATTTTCATTAATAATGAATTGAAAGTAATAATGAAAGATAAATTACAAATGAAAGATGAAGATGTTGAAAGTATATTAAGTAATCCAGATCTTTATACAAAACAGTTAGGTTTTCTTATTACAGCTTGTTGGGCTAAAAGAAAAGCTAATGAAATAAAATCAATGAAAGTTATTGAAATGCAAAAGACATATATTTAGCTTTATAGTTCATTTTACTATTTAAGATGGAAATCAAGGAAAGAAATTTGAATCATAAATCATTTTTTAAAGGGACAATCATTTTCTCTTTAAGCCAATTGTCAGTTCAAGTTATAGGATTAGTACGTAACTCCTTGATTGGGCATGCAGTAAGTCCAGCTGACTTTGGTAAAGCCGCTGTTTTTGCTTTGGTAATTTCTTTAGTTGAATCCTTAAGCGAATTTTCTGCAGAAAAGTTGGTTTTACAATATAGGTTTGGATGCAATAGTAAGTTAGTTGCAAGTATACATTTATTTAATGTTTTAAAAGGGTTTCTTTCCTCAACAATTATTATTTTATTACAACCATTTTTTTTATTCTTCTTCGACTTAGGAGATGCAAGTTGGGGGTTATATTTAATTGCCTTTATACCTATAATAAAAGGTTTTTCAAATATAGATTATATTAAAGAGCAACGAAAGCTTAATTTTAAGTACAATGTTTATGTCGAATTGTCAGGTCAATTGATGGCCCTGATAACTGTTTGTATAGTATTGATTTATTATGCTGATTATAAAGCGGCCCTTTTTTCTTTGTTAGCTCAAGCTTTATTCTTTAATGTCGCGTCACATTTTTTTTCAAAGTCTAAATATAAAATACGTTATAGTCGAACTATATTTTGTAAAATAATTAGTTTTGGTTGGCCATTACTTTTAAATGGTTTAGCTCTGTTTGTAATTCTTCAAGGCGATAAATTTATAATATCTAAATATTTTAATATGGAAATTTTAGGTTATTATAGTGCATTGAGTATTTTGGCATTTATACCTGTTGTAATTGCTACGAAAATATTGATGAACACACTTCTTCCTTTGTACTCAAGTAAAGTCGAAATTAAGAATAGCTATATAAATTATTTTCCTTTTATAGTATGTATTGGTTATCTTTTTTTTACTTTGATGTTTGAGGATTTTATTATAAATATAGTGTTTGGAAAGCAGTATTTAAATCAAGGGTATATTTTTAAAGCTCTTGTTATTATGTGGTTTTTTAGGTTGATGCAAACAAAAAAAGTAATTCAATGTATTGCTGCGGGCGATACAAAAATACCGTTAAAAACGACGTTAATAAGGATGTTATTTGTGCCTTTTGGATTTTTATTAGTAAATGTTTTTTCTACAGTAGAAAGTATTGTTATCGCAGGTGCTTTTGGGGAGATTTCTGCTCTAATTTATATATACTTTAAAAATAACAAGGTTGAGAATGAAAGCTAATCCTAAGCATATTTTGTTTCTATTCTTTCTGTGCATATTACTCCCTCCAGAAATAAGTTTTAACCTTGGCTCTATCAGGCTGACGCCTTATAGATTAATGTTACTAATACTAATAATTCCTTTACTAAAGTGGTTGTTTTTTGACTCTGATAGAGGGTGGTATATTAAGTTGATTGACGGCCTAGTCATTTTTAATTGTTGTTGGTCTGTGGTTAGCTTAATTATAAATGCAGGGCTTTCACAAGGTATTGAAAGTGGAGGTATTTTATTTGTTGAATCTATAGGTTCATATTTAATTGCAAGAAGGCTAATAAATAATCAAGAAATGTTTGATTACTACATTAAGTTGTCAATGTTTTTATGTGTTATTTTATTGCCTTTAGTTTTATTTGAGATGTTTACGCGTATTCATCTCATTCGTGAAGTTGCTTCAACAATATTTGGAGGTGGCTTTTATAATACGATTGAGCCGAGAATGGGGTTTGCAAGATCTTATGGAAGCTTTGAGCACCCTATTTTATTAGGTGTTTTTGCTTCTACGTTCGGACTTCTTTTTTATTACTCTAACGTAGTTAAAAAGAAAAAAACAATGTTTATTACAGCTGTACTTGTAAGCCTTAGCTCACTTTCATCAGGAGGGATTTTAGCAATTGCCCTTCAAGGTGCTTTATTAGCTTGGAGTAAGCTTGCTGACACTTTAAAAATAAGCTCGAAGTGGAGAAAATTAATACTACTTTTGATAATATCTTATTTGCTTATGTCCTTAGTATCAAGTTCACCTTTGAAGTTCTTTCTATCAAAAATAACCTTTAGTCAACAAACTGCATATTTTCGCACAATTATATTTGAATATGGCGCTCAAAATGTAGCTGCTCACCCTATTTTTGGTTTAGGGTTTTCCGATTGGGTTAGGCCATTTTGGATGCCTCCAAGTGTAGATAATTTTTGGTTGCTTACAGCAATGAGATTTGGATTGCCTAGTTTAATTAGCTTAGTAGCTGCGGTATTTATACTTATGAACCTGATTCTAAAAACCAATAAAGATAAAATAAGTACTGCTTATATTATAGTACTTGTTTCATTTGTTTTTGCTGGGTGTACAGTGCATTTTTGGAATCAACTACTTGTATTTTTTTACTTCTTTCTTGGCTTGGGAATCGCATTGGTTAAAACAGAAAAAGGACCTGTTTAAATGAATAAATATGAATTAACTATCGTTATTGTAAATTGGAATACTAGGCAATTAGTTTTGGATTGTTTAGATTCTATTTATAGTAATTATACAAGTGATGATTGGAATGTTGTTGTCGTTGATAACAACTCTCATGATAACTCTGCTGATACTTTCGAAAAGGAATATCCGAATATTGAAGTTGTTCGTAATAACGATAATGTTGGTTTTGCTGCTGCTAATAATCAAATATTGAAAAGAGACGACTCTGATTATTATTTATTACTTAACTCTGACACATACGTTATTGGGGATGTTTTAAAAAAATCACTGGATTATATTAAAAGTAATGAAAGTTTTGGTGTGATGGGGTGCCGAGTTTTAAATAGTGATAAATCAGTACAATATACATGCTCAAAATTTCCGACCCTTAGTAGCAAAGTAGAACAAGTTTTTCAGTTCACTAAACTCTTTGGTGGTAAATATAAAAGTGATGAATTAATGACTAATTGGCACCGAGACTCTGAACGGGAAGTTGATGTTGTTACTGGTTGTTATTTATTAATTAGAAATATAGTAATACAGCAAGTAGGTGTTTTAGACGAAGATTTTTTCTTTTTCGGTGAGGAAACCGATTGGTGCTACAGAATTAAAAAAGCTGGGTGGAAAATACAATTCAGTCCTGTTGGTGAAATTGTACATTACGGAAGCTTTAGCGCCCAAAAGCTGAGCTATAAAAGAGATTTAATGTTATCGGGAGCAATTGTTCGTTTCTTTTTAAAAAACAGAACAAAAACCGAAGCTGTTTTAGTCTACGCTGTGATGTTTTGTTTTAATGTTTCGCGTGCTTTAGTTTGGACAATTAAATACGTATTTAATCGGAAGATTTTTTCTAAACAAAGGGCATCTTTGTTTTTAAATTGTGTTTTGAGGTACCACAAAGCTTGGCCTACAAACAAGAAGGGGTGGTAATACTGTGAAGAAAAAGCTCCTAATAGTTGCCCCTGGTATATCTCAATTTGATGTCGGCGAAGTATTTATTGGTTATAAATGGGTACAAGAACTTAGTAAATATTTTGATATTACTGTTTTAACTTTACGATTAAAAGGTAAGCGAACAATAGAAAATGGTGAGCTTCCTGTAAGACTTATCCACTTTGAGGAAAAAAGCGGGTTACACCGTTTTGAACGATTTAACGCTATAGCAAAACCTTGGTATTTTTGTTTTTATCGTGATGTTAAAAAGTGGCTTGATGTAAATGATGAAACCGGAGATAAGTTTGATTGGTATCATCAAATTACACCGATGGCCGCCCGTTACCCATCTCCTCTTGCATCTGGATGTAGAAGGTTTTCTTTAGGTCCTGTTGCTGGTGCACTTCCCGATGTCGACAGTTTTAAAAGTGAACTAGATACGATGTCTTGGTATATGAAATTTAGAGACGTTGATAAATTACGCTTTAAGTATGATCCGATATTAAGAGGTTCTTATCAATCTGCGACAAAGATTATTGCTGCAGCAGATTATATTAAAGAGAAACTGATTTTAGAACTTGGTATTAACGAAAGTACCATTTCGGTTTTGAATGAGTTAGCTGTTGACTCTGTAATGGTTACTGAGAGTGATTTAGTCAGTAAATTTGAAGATCGCAATAAAACTATTAAGCTTCTTTTTGTTGGTCGTCTGGTCAGAACTAAAGGTGTTAAAGATCTAATAAGGTGCTTACCTTTAATACAAAATGATGTGGATTTTCATCTGGATGTTATTGGTACAGGAACTGATTTAGAAGCATGCATAGATGAAGCACGTAAATTATCGGTACATAATAAAGTTACTTTTCATGGCAAAATGGATCGAAATGATATTGATGCTTTTTATAAATCTGCAGATATTTTTGTTTTTCCAAGCTTTAGAGAACCCACCGGAGGGGTCGTAATTGAAGCACTTAGCTTTGGTTTACCGATGATTGTTCTTGATCACGGAGGACCTCAATCTACAGTAAATAACTCAGTCGCTATTAAATTAAATATTTCAACACCGCAAGCACTTGTCGAAGATCTTGCCAATCAAATTACTTCTCTTAGCTTAGATGACAAACGCAGAGAAGAGATGGCCTATAACGCATTAGAATATTGCAAAAAAAACTATTTATGGGAAAGTAAAGTTAAAGGGTTTTCGCATACTATGATGAATTGGATTATTGAAAAATAATGAAAGCATTACTCTTTGATCCAATACGTTATCTGGCATTTTTCTTGAGTGTAATTTTAATATTTTGGCTAACCGTTGGGATAGCCAACGATAATTTTATTATTTACAGGTTTTTAAATTACTTTGCACAATATGTATTACTGATTGTTTCAGCTATTACTTTATTATGCTTTTATAAAAAATATAAACTACTGCTTATTATAAATTTATCTTTATTTGGTATTTTGTTTTTAAATATCTTTATTTTTTCGGAGCAGCCAACAAATATCAATTCTACACAATCAAAAAAAAATACCTTATCAGTAGTAAGCTTTAGTAAAATGTCTAGGAATGATAACTTTAGAGAATTAGCGAATATAATTGATTGTAATGAGTTTGATTTAATAGTTGTTCAAGAAATCCCTGATTTTGATACTTTTATAAATAGTACAGATTACAAAAGGAATTGCTTTAGTGTGTATAATGAAAATGTTAAAAAAGCAGTTTTTTCTAAGTTTACCATTGAAGATAGAGGTAATTTAGGTGCCAATCAACTAGTTGATATTTCAATAGGTAAAGAGATAATTACTGTGATAAATGTTCGATTAGATAAAGGAATATTTAATTCTCAAATGCAGATAATGCAGGCTGATAGTTTAGCAAAAGCGATTAAAAAAATTGATAATAAATTGATTGTTCTTGGTGATTTTAATTCTACTGAGTTCAATTATCCTTACCAAGTTATGACTACTCACTTAAATGATTCGCTTAGAGAAGTTGGCTTTAATTTTTCACAAACTTTTCCTGGAAAGGCTCGCCGAATAGGTATGCTTGGTCCATTAATACGAATAGATTATATTTTTCATAAGGGTTTTTTTGTTGAAAGTGCTTATGTGATAGATAGTTCGTATGGTTCAGACCATTATCCAGTCTATACAAAGTTCTCATTTTAAGGATTATTAAATGAGTGAAATGAATATGTTACCAGCTATTATTATTCCTGCTTATAACGAGCGCAGTGTAATAGCCCGTACTTTAAAACCGCTTTATCAGGGTGTAAAAGAGGGGAAATATACAATTACAGTTGCTGTAAATGGTAGTAACGATGGTTCTGTCGATTTTATTCGTAATGAATTTCCTGCCGTGTGTTGTTTAGATATTGAACTTGGATCAAAGACCAACGCAATAAATGTTGCCGAAAAATCCAATGTTGGTTTTCCTCGTATCTATATGGATGCTGACGTTGTAGTTAATTATGACGGGCTCCTGTCTATAATAAATACTTTGGAATCTTCGGTATCACCTTTGTTAGTTTCTCCTAAGGCTGTTATGGAATTTAGTAGCTCTAGTATATTTGTAAAAGCTTTTTATCGGGCTTGGTTTAAAACTAAATTCTATTCTTCACAAGGGTTTGGTAGCGGTGTATATGGTTTAAATAAGCAAGCTAGAGCGTGTTTTAAATTATTTCCTGATGTGATTGCTGATGATGGGTTTATAAGAGAAGTAGTGCCTATTTCAAAGCAGCAGGTTGATACTAATTGTACATCTATGGTTACTGCACCAAAAAAATTCGGTGATTTAATTAAAATTAAAACACGGAGTAAGCTTGGTAATATTGAGCTTAAGAATAAGTCTCTACTTATTAATAAAAATTTACCATCAAAGCGCTTCGTTTCAATGCCAACCTTTTTTGAATTTATGGTTTATGGTCTAGTAAATTTAATAGCAACGAAATTGGCGAATAAAAAATATAAATCTTTAGAAACATACCAATGGCAAAAAGATGAATCATCAAGGAATGTGGAATGAAAAAAAAATTAGTGATGGCAATAGCTTCTCGAGGTGGTCATTGGATTCAGTTAAATCGATTATCAGCGGTTTGGGAAGAGCAAGATGTTATTTTTATAACTAATGACCCATCGCTTGAAAGTCATGTTGGTAATGCTAAATTTGAAACTGTTATTGATGCTAATATGGATCAAAAGTTGAAATTAATTTTTCTAGCTGCCCAGACTTTTTTTAAAGTTTTGAAACATCGACCAGATGTAATTATAAGTACAGGTGCCGCACCTGGTTTCTTTGCTTTAATTTGGGGGAAATTAATTGGCGCTAAAACTGTTTGGGTCGATTCTGTAGCAAATGCGGATGAGTTATCTTTAGCAGGAAAAAAAGTATCAAAGATTGCAGATGTTTGGCTTACGCAATGGCCTGAAGTAGCAAAAGAAGATGGTCCTTTATACAAAGGGAGAGTATTTTGATTTTTGTAACTGTAGGTACACAGCTTTCATTTGATCGACTTGTTAAACAAGCCGAAAATTGGGCGCTTGAAAATAACTATACAGATATAGTTTTTCAAGTGGGCAGCCAAGGCTATAAACCTCTTACAGGTAGGTCGTTTGAATTTATATCAGGAAAAGAAGCTGATGATTATTTTAATGAGGCATCGGTTGTTATTGGCCATGCAGGTATGGGAACTATTTTATCTTGTTTAAGTGAAGGAAAGCCTTTAGTTGTTATGCCTAGACTTTATACATTAAATGAACATCGAAATGACCATCAGTTGGCAACATATACTAAATTAAAATATTTAGATGGTTTATTTCCTGCTGATGATGAGTTAATGCTCAATAACGCGATTAATGATGCGCTTAAGAGTAATTCAAAAAGCCACGCATTTAATAGTAGGGCCCCAGTTGAAATAACTGACTATATTAAAAGCCGTATTTATTCGTTTTAAGATGGGAAATTGCCAGCGCAGAAATCTCTTTACTAGGTTTATGTAACTTCTGTTCCCTAATTTAATCAAGTTAACATACCTTTGTTTTATTAATTCCAGAGATTATAAAATCACCTCAAGATTATACTTAAGCCCAATATTTTCCCAAAGAAATAGTATGTAAAAGCACTAAAATTCAATACACCTTCAAGGTAGGCTGAACTGCGCATCGCTTATTTTTGTTTTGCTGGCATATATTTATTTAGCTTTTAGTTGATTAAATACGACGAGCCTCAGTGTAGCAAATACAGACACTCCACCTTCGAATCAATTTGGCGCATGCTTTCTCTCTAGTGGATAATCATTAGCTAAATTTTAAATATCCTCCGAGCCTTGGCATTCAGAAAAAACGTGCTGACGGCTAAGAATAAGATATCAAATAGTTTATGCACCTGTTTACATTTTTGGTGAGGGTCATTGATTGATTTTAAATAGCTGAATATCAGGCATAGATATACTTCTTAAAAAAAAGTAGGTAGTGTTTAGAAATCTGTGTCATTTCAGTATTATTAAGAAAACAGGAGTGACACATGACTCAATCTTTCGACTTCAACAAAGCATTAGCTGAACTTCAAGCTGGTAAAGGCCTTACTGGCGAA
>NZ_JACGWD010000079.1:0-18403 GCF_014077565.1 Pseudoalteromonas sp. 5Ae-yellow | reverse complement strand
TTCGCCAGTAAGGCCTTTACCAGCTTGAAGTTCAGCTAATGCTTTGTTGAAGTCGAAAGATTGAGTCATGTGTCACTCCTGTTTTCTTAATAATACTGAAATGACACAGATTTCTAAACACTACCTAATTAATTTTAATCGTGTTAACTGACTTCTTATATAACATTTAACCCAAGCTTTTAAAGTCGTAAGAATAGATGTAAATGGTTATTTAGATATCTCTTCAATGTACTCCTGAAGTTTATTTTCAGCATTATCCTTACCAAATAGAATTTGGCAGACTTCATGTAAACCAGGATCTGAAAGAATATCTTCTTTTCTTACAACCAGTGAAATTTTAGAACGTCGACGTAAAAAATCACTGAGTTTAGTTATCATTTCCCGCTCAGCAGCGTGTTCAATTTCCACACGTAAGTACTCCGAATTCTTAATAAGGAGTTCGCCTTTTTCAGGTGCTTCACGAATTTTTTCTAGCATGTTAATCGCATTTCTGCCGTAACGTCTCCAAAACCGCTTACTAAGTACCTCTGTAGATGTTTTAGGTGTTAAACCATCCAAATTCATTAATTTTGCACGATGCATGAACTCATTTTTAACGGTGTCGTCAGGTTCACCGTACCATTTGTAATCTTCATAAGGTAACTTAATACCTAATCCAGTGACTAAATCAGCCACTTCATCGCCTACATTAATACAATCTGTTAGTTTTCCGCCAAAGATAGAAAGATATTTTTGATCACTATTTGTATCTATAGCGTGCTTGCGCGATAATTGCACCCAGTCAGCCTTACCATTACCGTCTTTTTTAATTGCTAATGGTCTAACTCCACAGCGCTCGGCTATAATATCACTTTTTGTAATTGGCTTTTCTAACTCTAATAATTTGTTAGCATTATCAAGCACAAAGTTTCGATCCTCATCAGTCACTTGTGAGTGCGGACTATGAACTTGTGTATCGGTTGTACCAATACACGTTTTTGGGCCCATGGGGATCACAAAAAACAACCGACCATCATCTGCAAAAAACGTCAGTACTTTGTTACTGTTAGTTACCTTATCAACAATAAGGTGAATACCTTTTGAAAATACATGGTGATGTGCTGTGGTTTGACTATTTGTATTGTTAATAGGATCAACAAATGGGCCTGCTGCGTTAATAATAACTTTAGAGCGGATAGTAAACTTCTCTTTAGACATCTCGTCTACTGCATTTGTAGTCCAAATATCATTAGAGCGAGTAGAGCCCTGCGAACTTACGTAGTTAGCGGCAATACACCCATGGCTCATACTAGAGCGAATAAAATTGAAAACAAAACGAGCATCGTTATCCAATAAAAAGCTGTCTGAATATTCAAATCCAGCCTCTACATTTTTTGTGTTAATGACTGGCTCTGATGATTTTATTTTTTTTGCATTGAGGTATCTAGGAGATTTAGTAAAAAAACGTCCCATAAACCAATAGAGAATAGTACCTAAATAAACAAAGAATGCCGGAAATCTAAAGCCTTTTTGGATACTTGTAAAAAAGCGAATTTCTTTAACAGTAGAAGGATAGCTACGCATTAAATGGTTTCTACTTTTACAAAGTTTATTAACCAAATTATATTCATGACTTTCTAAATATTTTATGCCACCCCAAGCTAAATTTGATGAGTTTGAACTAGTGAAACCGGCAAAATCACCTTTGTCTATCAAGGCAACTCTAGCGCCCTTAGCGGCTAAAGCGGCAGCAGATACAGCACCGTTAATACCCCCTCCAATAATCAAAACATCATAAATATCTTGGGGAAGTTTTTTAATATTGTTGTCTCTAAGTTGACTCATTTGTTGAATTACCTATTTTAATATCAAGCTATTTAGACCAGCTCAATTAAATTTAAAGTATTAATGTCCTAAACGGTATTTATCGTGCTATCAAAACTTATACTAGGCATGCAGGTAAGTAAGTATACGAGTAATAATAAAAATACTTTCGATATTTTTATTATTTAACTCAAGATTTGTTACCCAACATTTAAGTACTTGATACAAGTAAGCCTTCAAACGAAATCAAAAATTAATTGATCTGATTAACAAGGATGACCAAGCTACTGCAGATAACTATTGTATTTTAAGACTCTGAATAGCTATAACAGTACGAAGTTATTATTTACTTCGGTTTTCTTTTTATTAAAAATAACATTTAATAACGAACATTTGCAAACATTAAAGTACATAAATGAAAATTAGTCTAGCTATATCAAACCCACCGTAAAGCAATAAAAAACTTAGGAGTTTAATTTTTTCCGCTATAGTTTTTTGACACCCCATTGAATCAATAGTTACTACGGCGTTTTGATATCCGATAAATCAAGCAAGGCTGAGCCAGTTGGAGGTTTATTGTTAGCTATCGTTATTTTTCTTGATACAACAGCTATTGTCGGCTGAAAAGCGCTTGTTATATCGATTGTATGTCTCTTTGGCTTCTTATCATTAAAGCCACAAATAGTTTTACCATCTATGGCTATAACGCCAACGTTTGTTGCTATATGTGCAGCCTGTGTCCAACGTATAAAGTTTTGTTGTAATATCTATCCTATTAAAAGCATGATCATTTTATCTTCTTAAATAACTCTCTACGTTAAAAATTATTAATAGCTGGCAGCATAGGGGCAGGAGGGAGAGCAATACAGGAAAATGCAGAGAGTAATTGGAGATAACAACTCTATGTCATAATTTTGCTTTGTTATCGCGCTATTTCCTCAGCGCTATAATAGATCACTAATTTAATACAATAGGTATGACTTTTCAGATGATATAGGTGAATAGTACCATCTATAGTGTTGTGAACTGGAAGACTACTTTCAAATAAGACATATTTTTCAAGCAAATCAATCTCATTATGAGCAACGTATTCAATGCTTTTCATCCATCTTCGGTGCAGAACACACCTACAACGAGAGTGAATAAGATAGCATGAAGCTTATATTCGACTCTAGATTGCAGTTGTTCGTCGGATATTATTGAAAAATGTTCATCAAAAATTAATTGTATGGGACTTCTGCTTATCAGAAGCCTATTCGATCATGCTGTAGCTAAAATGGAAAGCTCATGACTTCCCCATGATGAGGGAAAATCTATTTAACTGTTATGTTAAGCTTTTACTGAGCTATATGCAGTTCGACATCGTGCTCATTGAGTAAAGTAAGTATGCTTTCGGGTGGCTGAGCATCGGTAATAAAGTTATCTGCCTGTGAGATATTACCTAATTTTACCATCGCATACCGACCGAATTTAGAGTGATCTGCAGCAAGTAAAACTTTACGTGAATTTTCAATGATTGCCTGGGCTACGCGCACCTCACGATAGTCAAAATCAAGTAACGCACCATTTTCTTCTATGCCACTAATACCTATAATGCCAAAATCCATACGAAATTGTTTAATAAAATCCTCTGTGGTCTCACCAATAATCCCGCCATCTCTGTGCCTAACTTCTCCACCTGCGATAAGTACAGAAAAATCTTTCTTAACACCTAATATAGCTGCAACATTAAGATTATTAGTTACAACTTTCAAATTTTCATGACCAAGAAGTGCTTTCGCGATTGTTTCTGTTGTAGTGCCTATGTTTATAAATAAGGAAGAGCCATTAGGTATCATACTAACTACATGCTGTGCTATTTTTTGTTTAGCTTCTAAGTCCATGATTTTTCTAGTTTGATATGCTGTATTCTGAATGCTTGAAATGGCACTAGCGCCGCCATGATGACGTCTCAATTTATTTAAATTAGCAAGATAAGCCAGATCTCGTCTTATTGTTTGTGGTGTAACTTCATAATGACTTACTAGTACTTCAATAGAAATTGAATCTCTTTCTTTTAATAATTTTAGTATGGATTCGTGTCTTTGGTCTTGAGTCATTTTTTTCGCATTTTAAATTTAGTTAATAGTAAATTATAGGTTAAGAGCTAACAAATGAAAATCACATATAAATAATTATATATTAAAGTTGTATTTTTGTTGTATGTAGCAATTAATCCATGTAATAGTACAAAAACGAAAATAACCGAAAGTAAAAGTGAAAAAATAATGAATAACTATATCCTTTCAATTGATCAAGGTACGACTAGTTCTAGAAGTGTGCTATTTGATTTAAATGGTAATATTGCATACCTAGAACAACAAGAATTTGACCAGCACTTTCCAAAAGATGGTTATGTAGAACATAAACCAGAAGATATTTGGGCTTCTGTGCAGCAAACAATGACAGCTGTAATGAAACACCTAGACCCTCAACACGATAAGGTTATTGCCATTGGTATTACTAACCAACGTGAAACGACAATAGTATGGGATAAAATTACTGGTGAACCCGTTTATAATGCGATTGTATGGCAAGATAGACGTACGTCAGAGTTATGTAATGATTTAAGGGCCGCAGAAAAAGAAGAGTTAATTAGAAAAAAAACCGGCCTTTTAATAGACCCATATTTTTCTGCAACTAAAATAAATTGGATTTTAGAAAATTGTCCCGATGCTAGAGAAAAAGCAGAAAAAGGCGATTTAATCTTCGGTACTGTCGACACTTATTTATTGTGGAAATTGACAGGTGGAAAAGAGCACCGCACAGACGCAACGAATGCTTCGCGAACTATGCTCTTTAATATTCATACCCAAGAATGGGACGCGGAATTACTTGAACTTCTGAATGTGCCAATAGAGATGTTACCAGAAGTAATGGATTCATCAGATGATTTTGGCGTAACAGATGAACGCTATTTAGGTTACGAAGTACCTATTCTTGCAATGGCAGGAGACCAACAGGCAGCGTTATTTGGGCAAACTTGTTTTCAACCAGGAATGGCTAAAAGTACCTATGGTACAGGATGCTTTATGATGGTTAACACTGGCGATAAAGTACTTGAATCTGAAAATAGACTTCTCAGTACAGTAGCTTATAGATTAAATGGGAAACCAACTTATGCGCTAGAGGGGAGTATTTTTATTGCAGGTGCTGCAATTCAATGGCTTAGAGACGGTCTACAATTAATCCAAAAAGCTGAAGAAACAGAGTCACTTGCATGCAATACCTCGCTAGATCACGGTATATATATGGTACCCGCTTTTACAGGATTAGGTGCTCCTTATTGGGATTCTAATGCGCGAGGTGCAATTTTTGGCTTAACCCGAGATACGGGTATAAAAGAGATCGTAACAGCTGGATTACAGTCAGTTTGTTTTCAAACTAAAGACCTTCAAAAGTCAATGGAAGCTGATGGCGTAAGACCACAGGTACTAAGAGTTGATGGCGGTATGGTAATAAATGGCTGGCTTATGCAATTTTTGTCTGATGTTTTAGGAGCCGAAGTTGACCGTTCGACCACAAGTGAAACTACTGCTTTGGGTGTAGCTTACTTAGCAGGTTTAAAAGCGGGTGTATTCCCATCACTTGAATCATTAGCGACTAACTGGAATTGCGATAAACGATTTGTTCCTAACATGACTAAATCAAAACGTGATGAATTATATGCCGGATGGTGTAATGCGGTAAAAAAAGTACAAAGCGAATAATAAGCCGCTTAACTATAAAACCATAGCAACATATCTATTAAGGTTTATTAGTGGAGACTATTTTTATGATACCACTACATACTCCAAGCGTAAAAATAAATAAGTTGATACTTATCTTATGGTAATTTTCAGCTGTAAAAAAGTTTCAAAATATTCATGGTTTATACTTATGCAATAGATATCATTATTGAGGGTGGTTTTATGTTTATAATTAATAAGGAATATTAAAATGTCACCTTTCTTAGCTGAAATACTAGGAACTGCACTGCTTATTTTAATTGGGGGCGGGGTTGTAGCCAATGACATACTAAAGAAAACACTAGGCCATGGCGGCGGTTGGATGACGATTACCACTGCTTGGGGACTTGGTGTTTTTATCGGCGTGGTTGTTGCCGGTCCCTATAGTGGAGCACACCTTAACCCTGCAGTAACAATCGGCTTAGCCGTAGCTGGATCATTTCCATGGTCCGAAGTTCCAAGTTATATTTTAGCGGAATTTATTGGCGCGATGGTTGGCGCTTCGTTAGTTTATGCAGTTTATAAAGATCATTTCGATGCCACTGACGATCCCACCTTAAAACGAGCTGTTTTCTGTACATCTCCAGCTATACCAAATACGTTTAGAAATATACTTAGTGAAATAATAGGGACCTTCGTTTTATTAATTTGTGTTTTTTACTTCTCTTCAGCTGAAATTGACGATGGCTCTGGCGTAAAAATAGGCTTAGGTTCAATAGGCGCTATACCTGTTGCTTTTGTTGTTTGGGGTATTGGACTTTCTCTGGGCGGGACTACTGGATATGCAATAAATCCAGCTCGAGATTTAGGCCCGCGAATTGTACATTCTTTATTACCAATAAAAGGTAAAACTGATAGTAACTGGAGTTATTCATGGATCCCGGTAGTTGGTCCAATAATAGGGAGTGTTTTAGCAGCTTTATTATATATACTAGTTAAATAATTGAAATATGGTTATTTAATTTGACTAAAAAATGATTATACACAGACTACTTTTCTGAACACACAAAAGAAAAATATAATTTATATAAGCAATATAGTTAAATAAAAAAGGGCGTGTAGCCCTTTTTTATTTAAAGCTAAAGCTATTACCAATACAAAAATATAAATAAAAAGTATAAAAATTTATATATCGGAAGGCGGGATTATTGATTACCACTTTTAACTAAAAATTAATAATCTAGGCTTAATTTGATATCCACACTTTAATAGCGAATCGAAAGTAGGGTGGTTCGATAAAAATTTAAAACGTGAAGTATAGCCACTTAATTACGACAATGTAGTGATGCTAGCCCCATCAAAAGAATTTGTAGCAAGCTTGCCGTATGGAAAAATTCCAGACAGAAACGATTTTACCGATCTTGATGCAGACACGCGTACTAAATATTGGAATATAGTTTTTAGTGAAACTGAAAAGTTGGCTGAGGCGTTAGATAAAAATTTAGAAAATAAATCATTTAGTACCATAGATATTATGGGATAGGATTATTTATTTAGTTACTTGTTATAAATAAGAAATTAAAAAGGAGATTTTATGAAACTATACAAATATTTATCTGCTGATGCTGCTACGGCATTCTTAACAGAGCCTACACTTAGGCTAAGTCAGAACAATAGCCAGAATGATCCTTTTGAAGTTTTACCAACAGGAATAGATATAAATAAAATAAAAGATGTCAGCCAAGAGACTATAAAAATTTGTGGGAGAGAATTTAATTCGCACAGAGATATAAATCCATATTTAGATTTATATGGTTATGTGTCTTTAAGTAAAAATAAAGAAAGTATGCCAATGTGGGGTAACTATGCAACTAACAGTAAAGGTATATTAGTTGAATTTGAAGTTGATGAAGAAGATCCATTTTCTATTTTTGATATAAATAAAACTAATGATATTGAAGCCTACCTGAGTGACAATGTTATTTATAATAGAGAGCGAAGCTATAGCAAAAATATCACTACTTTATCAGATGAAGAGGTTAATAACTTTTCGAAACATTATTTCTTTAGTAAACATGAATCTTGGAAGCACGAGGAAGAATATAGATTTGCACTACCATTTACGAACTGCAATAAAGTCATAACACTTGGTAATTCAAATGAAACCAAAAATAAACTGAGCTCACTGGGTTATAAAGGTGATTTAAGAGAAAAAATCAATGATCTATCTAATGTGTTTTTTCTAGCAGGGTTTTGTGAAAATGACCTTTCAAGATGGAATTCAGTTTGGAGAAATTACGAAGCTTATCAAGTGATGTTCTTAATTAAAGTTAATCCAAGTAAAATATCTAAAATTTACTTAGGAGTAAATTCAGATGTAAAGAAAATGAAAGAAGCAATAATAGAGGGGACTAAGTTAGCATCTGGAAATAGAGGAAGGTTTTATAATAGCTATGAAAATTTTAGAAATGTCTATAAGTGTAAACTTGACAGCAATTTATTTGAATTGAAATATGAAAAACTTACGTAGAATACTTTAGCATAGAAAGATAGAACACAACCCATAAATTACGTTATGTTAAATTACATGGGTTTTAATAAAGCGAGCGTGATTATACAAACCAGCTCGCTTTTAGGAGAGTAATTTGGAGGTTAATTAAGCTCTGAATCAACCCAAAACTTGGTACCTTTTAATACAGCTTGTAGTGCAAGGCCATTTTCGGTTACAGAATATACAGTAACTTGATCTGCAATTGCTTCGGCAACCAGTGCACCGCCTTTATCTTCATATTTTGCTGCTGCATCAGCGTTTCCGCCAAATGCCCAACCATGTTCAATAAATCTATTTAGTGCAGCTTGGTTATGAAAAACCATTACAACGTTAAAATCTTTTACACCTAAACCAAGCCCTAAACCGGCTTCACCCATATTCATGTAAGTCGATTTACCAGTAAGGTTATTTTTAACTACGCCGTAACCGCCACCAAAACTGGCTAAAACAACATTTACGTTCGCGTTATCAAAAACAGCGTAACCAGCCGAATTAGCAATTTGTTTTTTAACATCAGGTTTTTCAGCGTATAGTTTATCTAATGTATTTGTTTTCATACTTTGTACAAGTGAACGTTTTTCGCTTGGTGATGCACTACCTGTAGTAGCACACCCAGTTAACGCAACAGTTAAAGCAAGTACGCTTAGTATAATTAGTTTTTTCATAATGTTTTCCTTAATAAGATATAGCAACCAACAACCATAGAATAATCACGGTATTAAAATAATTAGAGCTTTACTATGTCCAATACTAGACAGTATCGGACTTTAACGTTATTCTGTAAACCTATTATTTAATTGAATATTTATACATTATGCTTGTTGCTTTGGTTGATACGTTAAAACAATTAAGATATCAAATTGCCCATCTAGATGACGGTACTCTAAATTCAGAATACCCAGAACTTGCATCCTTTATACAGGAAGTTGGCTTGACTGTAACTGAATCAAAAGCCGATCTGACATTCTTATATCAGTTTTTATATGTTTATGGCAGAAAATCAGAAGCGACTTATAGCCGTTTTCGAAATGAACTTGAACGCTTTTATTTATGGTCGTGGTTAATAGCAGAAAAATCAGTATTCGATTTAAAACGTGAAGATATTGAAGCTTACGTTGATTTTATGGTTGAACCTGATAAAGAATGGGCTGCAACTTCAGTGCAATGGCGTTATAAAGATGAGCAAGGAATTCGTAGATTAAATCAAAATTGGCGCCCTTTTATGCTAAAAGAATCGACTGCCAGCCAACAAACTTTATCGGCCATGTTTACTGCCTTAAATGTATTTTATAAGTTTGCCCTACTCGAAGAAAAAACATTCGCGAACTTTGTCCCTGTTGTTAAAAAAAATAGCCCGTATTTAGTTGTTCAATCACAAATTCAAATTCCTGATACATTAAGTGATATTCAATGGGAATACGTTTTTGGTGTAACGCGTGATTTATGCGAACATAACCCTGATTTAGAGCGAAATTTGTTTACGCTTGCCTGCTTAAAAGGTCTTTATTTACGAATTTCAGAATTATCTGAGCGCCCACAATGGTCGCCGGTGATGTCTCATTTTTGGCAAGATAATGATGGATTTTGGTTTTTACGTATAATGGGTAAAGGTAATAAATTACGAGATGTAACCTTGAGTGATGATTTTGTTGAATATTTAAAACGATACAGATTATATCGAGGTCTACCTGCCCTTCCTCGGGTTGATGAATCTGAGCCGTTAGTTCATAAAATTCGCGGTCAAGGTGGTATGACCGTAAGGCAAATTAGGCGTTTAGTTCAACAAAGTTTTGATTATGCTCAGCAATCATTACTTAATGATGGTTTTAAAGATGACGCTGAACAACTTGGCGCTGCAACTGCACATTGGCTTCGTCATACTGGTGCTACACATGATGCGCAAACCAGACCGCTCAAACATTTATCAGAAGATTTAGGCCATTCTAAAATTGCGACTACCGATCAAATTTATATTCAAACAAATATTAAAGAGCGAGCAAAATCAGGACTTAAAAGGAAAATTTAATGGAGTATTTAGTAATATCATTTATAGGCGGACTATTTTTAATTTATTCTTTAACACTTCGCCAGTTAGAAAAAACAGAAGTAACAGGCCCAATGTTTTTTGTTGTTGGGGGAATATGTTTAGCTTTAATGCTACCCAACGAAGGGGATAAAATAAAAGAAGGCGTTGATCTTTTATTACCATTTATAGAGCTTACGCTAAGTATATTTTTATTTTCTGATGCAGCTAAATCAAAGTTAAGTGTATTAAGGCATAGTTTTCAGTATCCTAGTTTACTGTTGTTTGTTGCCCTACCCTTAACTTTATTACTCGGTATTGCTGTTGCTTTATTTTTCTTTGCTGAGCTTTCACTTATTCAAGCGGCGTTGCTCGCTATTATTTTAACACCTACTGATGCGGCATTAAGTAAAGGGTTACTAGCAAGTACACAAGTGCCTGAAAAAATACGCGAAGGAATAAATACTGAAAGTGGTTTGAACGATGGATTATGTGTGCCCATATTTTTAATATTTATATTACTCGCTAAAAATCCTGACTCAGCTATTACTGCAACACAAACATTAAGTGTGTTTGGCCGAGAGCTTGGCCTGGCTCTATTAATAGCTATTACAAGTATCGCTGTTTTTATACCGAGTTTAAACTTTGCAATGAAACGTCATTACTTTGCACAAAATACCAGTCCATTTTTATTACTTGGTTTTGCTATGGCTGTGTTTTCTGTCACTCAGTATTTTCATGGCAGTGGATTTATTGCGGTGTTTATTGCAGGTTTACTATTTGACAAATTTTCGACTGAAGAAGTTAGAACAGAATTAATTGAAGACTCAGAGCACATCGCAGATTTTACATCGCTAATGATTTGGTGTTTGTTTGGGTTTGTTTGTGCTTACTTAGTTATCCCGAAATTAAATACTGAAATTATAATTTACGCTTTATTAAGTACAACATTAATTAGAATAATTCCTGTTATGTTGTCACTGCAGTTTACGGCATTGAATATTAAAGAGCGTTTTACATTTGCGTGGTTTGGACCAAGAGGGTTAGCATCAATTGTTTTTACATTGATGGTGATTGATACGCAAATAGAAAACAAATATCAAATAGCGACAATAGCAATGACGACTATTTTGTTTAGTGTATTTATTCACGGTATAAGTACAAAGCCAATTGCAGACAGTTTCGCTAAAAAATCTAAATAGCTTTTATAAAAATTAGTGAATTTATTGACGAGGTATCAAGGCGTTTTTCCAGCCTCAAAAACGATCATTTAATTAAGCGAATGGGTATTAATAAAAAAAGCGTAACTTATTTTTAAGTTACGCCTTTTTTTAACTTTTATTATCTAAGTACCTGTGCGAGTAATTCAATTGGGTGTTTGGGTTTAAATTTCTCAAAACGTTTAACTTGGCTACGACAAGAAAAGCCCGTAGATAAAAGTTGCTCTGGTTTATTTTTATCTACAATTGGTTTCCAACTCATTTCGTAAAGTGCACGTGAGTTATCTTGATTTTGTGCTTCGTGGCCATAAGTCCCCGCCATTCCACAGCAACCTGTATTTGTTGTTTTTAATGTTAAACCAATATCACTGAAAATTGTTTGCCAAACATTTGCTGCTTTTGGCAGTGCAGTTGTTTCAGTACAGTGACTCAGTAATGTAAATTCGGTATCAGTATTTTGCTTTGCGTTTAGTGATTTAAACGATTGTGTTTCTAACCATTCATGGGCAAGTTGCACATTAAATTCACCACGGTTATTTTCTAAAATTGTATTATATTCATCGCGGTAACACATAACGAGTGAAGCATCTAAACCGACTAACGGTGCATTAATATCATTTAATTTATTTAAAAACTCAGCTGCATTTTTAGCTGTAACTTTAAATTCATGCAAAAAACCTTTTACGTGTTGCGGTTTACCATTTGGTTTAAAAGGTAATAGTATTGGTTTTTTGCCGAGTTGGGTTATTAAAGTAATAAAACTTTCTACTAGTTCTGCTTCGTAAAAGCTCGTAAATGGGTCTTGTACTATTAATACATATTCACTTTGTTGCTCTGCATTTAATTTATTTAATAAATCAAAATCAAATTTTTGTGTTTTAGTAATACGCTTTGAAAGTGCAGGAATACTTAACTGTGGTGTATCAACATAGCCAACTGTTTTTTTAATAACATTGCTTACTAATGATGTTTTAACGATTGGGTTTATAAATTTTGCAAACTTTGCCATTAATGGCGCGCTGTTTTCTATGTTACCAACAAGGTAATCTTTTAGCGGACGCGCATAATAACTATGATAATAATTTAGAAAGCGCGAACGAAAAGTAGGAACATCTACTTTAATTGGGCAAGCAGTTGTACATGCTTTACATGCTAGACATTCATCCATTGACGCTTTTACTTCGTGAGAAAAATCGTAAATACCTTTTTGTTTTTCGCGGCTGTGAACGAAACGTTCCCACCAGGTGATTACTTCACCTTTGTTAAGCTGCTTTTCTACTTCGAGTAAATCTACATTTTTTGACTCTTGTAAACGAAGCCATTCGCGCATTAAACTTGCGCGTCCTTTTGGTGAATTACGACGATCGCCAGTTACTTTATACGATGGACACATAGGTGAATTTTCATCGTAATTAAAGCATATGCCATTACCATTACAGGTCATTGCATTGTTAAAACTGGTTTTAACTTCTATTGATATTTGCTTATCGAAGTGTGATCTTTTTTGTCCATCAACACTAACTAGTGAGTCTTCACTATCGATAGGAGTGCATATTTTACCGGGGTTAATACGGTTGTTAGGATCGAAAGCTGTTTTTATTTTACGAAGTTGCGTATATAAATGCTCACCAAAAAATTCAGGACTATATTCACTTCGGTAACCTTTACCGTGTTCGCCCCACATTAAACCACCGTACTTAGCGGTTAGTTTTACGACCTGATCTGAAATAGTTCTAAGTAGTTTTTCTTGTTCTGGGTCGCACATATCAAGTGCTGGGCGTACGTGTAAAACCCCAGCATCAACATGGCCAAACATACCATATTGTAAATTATGGCTGTCGAGTAATGCTCTAAATTCGACAATATAATCTGCTAAATTTTCAGGGGGTACTGCAGTGTCTTCTGCAAAGGCGAGTGGTTTTTGACTGCCTTTTACATTACCTAATAAACCTACTGATTTTTTACGCATTGCGTAAATTTTTAGTATATCGCTTTTATCACTGGTTAACTGATATCCAATAACGCCATTAGTTTGATTTGCTACGCATTCATCTAGAAGCTTACAAAGTGTGTCTACTTTGTCTTTTATATCATCGTTTGATACTGCATTAAACTCGACCATGTTAAGGCCTTGCATATCTTTATTTGGTACGTCGGTTATTAAGTCCGATACTAAATTCCAAATGATGTCTTCACGCGCTAAGTTTAAAACTTTGCTATCTACGGTTTCTACCGATGTTGCGCGTGCATCAACTAAAAACGGTGAATGACGAAGTGCTGAGTCAAAACTATCGTACTTGATATTTATAAGGGTTTTAAATTCGGCAATCGGTGTTAGGTTTAATTTAGCTTCAGTTACTATACCTAATGAGCCTTCTGAACCTGTTATTAGTCGGCTCATGTCAAAAGTAAGTAAGTCATCACTTAGCACATGCTCTAGGTCGTAACCGGTTAAAAACCTATTTAATCGTGGAAACTTAGCTAAAATCGCTGCGCGTTCATTAACTGAAATATCTAAAACTGTTTTATATAAACTACCAATTAAAGAGTCTTGCTCGGCTATAATTTTTGCTTTGTCGATATCTATTGGTGAGGTACACATAGGCGTGCCATCGACCAAATAAGTTGTAAGCCCTAAAACATGATCGCTTGTCTTGCCGTAAACTAACGAACCTTGCCCAGAGGCGTCAGTACTTATCATGCCACCAATAGTTGCCCTGTTACTGGTAGATAAATCGGGCGAGAAGAAAAAACCATAAGGTTTTAAAAAGTCATTAAGTTGGTCTTTTATTACGCCGGTTTGAACGCGTACCCAGCCTTCTTCAACATTTATTTCGAGGATTTCGCGCATATAGCGTGACAAGTCTACAACAATACCTGGTGTTAACGATTGTCCATTAGTACCTGTTCCGCCACCACGAGGGCCAAAAGTTAATGATAAAAATGGGTCGCGAGATGCAGTTTGCAGTGCGAGTTGAATATCTTTTTCATTTTTTGGAAAAATAACACCTTGGGGTATTTCCTGATACACACTGTTATCGGTTGAAGCAGTAATACGCGTTGCATAACTGGCATCGGTATCTCCACTAAAACCTTGGCTTGCAATGGTACTTAGGTAATTTGCGACAAGTTCTGTCGCGGCATCTTGCTGTGTAATTGTTGCTATCATGACGGCGATATTTTAGGGCATTTGATTAATTATATCATGGTGATGGCGAATAGAAATTGAAGATTTTACAGTTTGTAACACTCTTTTAGTCGATTTTAATGCAGCTTAAATTATACTCAAGTTAACGAGTAATGAGGTGTGTTATATGAAAAAATTACTATTACAGATCAGTGGCGTGCTATTTATTTTGCTAGGTCTATTTTTTGCGATCGTCCCTGGCCCATCACTTATATTTTTTATGGCGGGTTTATTGTGTTTTTCGTTTTACTACCCTAAAGCGCGACATTACTTATCACTTTGCCAAAAGGCGTTAACTAAATCATGCGCTTATTTAGATAAAAACTAGCCCGTTAATTTACTTTTAATTGAGTATAAAAAATGCCAGCAATACATTGCTGGCATTTTTCATAGCTTACCTATTTATTACTTTGCTAATTTTTTAGCTAGGTATAACCATGTTTCTATTACTGTGTCTGGGTTTAGTGAAACAGAGTCAATGCCCTGCTCTACTAACCATGCTGCAAAGTCTTCGTGATCTGAAGGACCTTGACCACAAATACCTACGTACTTGCCTTTTTCTTTAGCTGTTTTAATTGCCATAGAAAGTAGTTTTTTAATTGCTGGGTTACGCTCATCAAATAAATGTGCGATTAAACCAGAATCACGGTCAAGACCAAGCGTTAACTGTGTTAAATCGTTAGAGCCGATAGAAAAACCATCAAACATTTCTAGAAATTCATCAGCAAGTAATGCATTTGAAGGCAGCTCACACATCATGATTACTTTAAGACCATTTTCACCACGTTTAAGGCCATGCTCTTCTAGTAGTTCAATTACGCGTTTACCTTCTTCAAGGGTACGTACGAATGGGATCATGATTTCTATGTTTGCCATATCCATGTCGTTTCTTACGCGTTTTATAGCTTCACATTCTAGTGCAAAACAATCGCGGAAGTCTTCAGAGATATAACGTGCGGCGCCACGAAAACCGATCATTGGGTTTTCTTCTTCTGGCTCGTATTGCTGGCCACCAACTAGGTTTGCGTATTCGTTTGATTTAAAATCAGACATACGCACAATTACACGCTCCGGTGCAAAAGCACAACCGAGCGTTGAAATACCTTCAACCAGTTTTGTTATGTAAAACTCTACTGGTGATTCGTAACCGGCAATCATGTCAGTAATTTCTGCTTTTAATGCATCTGTTTGCGCATCAAAATTTAATAACGCTTTAGGGTGAACGCCAATCATACGGTTGATAATAAATTCAACTCGCGCAAGGCCAACACCTGCATGCGGTAAGCGTGCAAAGTCAAAGGCGCGATCGGGGTTACCCACGTTCATCATTACTTTCATTGGTAGTTCTGGCATTTTATCAACGCGTGACGTTAGTATTTCAAAATCTAAAATACCTTCGTAAATGAAGCCGGTATCGCCTTCGGCGCACGATACTGTTACTTCTTGTCCCGCTTTAATTAAATCAGTTGCATTACCACAACCAACAACTGCTGGAATACCAAGTTCGCGTGCAATTATTGCCGCGTGACACGTACGGCCACCACGATTTGTAACAATAGCTGCTGCACGTTTCATGATTGGTTCCCAATCAGGGTCGGTCATATCGGTTACTAAAATGTCGCCTACTTGTACCTGGTCCATTTCTTTAATTGAATCAAGAACACGTACAACACCGCTACCAATTTTGTGACCAATTGCACGGCCTTCAACAAGTACATTACTTGTGCCATTTAATTGAAAACGTTCCATTACGTTTGAGTCTTCGTTTGAGCGGACAGTTTCTGGACGTGCTTGAACTATATATAGTTTGCCGTCGTTTCCATCTTTTGCCCATTCGATGTCCATAGGACGACCGTAATGTTTTTCAATGATTACAGCTTGTTTGGCAAGATCTTGCACTTCTTCATCTGTAATCGAAAATTTATTAGAAAGCTCAGGGTCAACATCAACGATGTCTACTTGTTTACCATGTGCTTTGTCTTCTGAGTAAATCATTTGTATGGCTTTAGAGCCAATATTACGACGTACTACTGAAGGTTTATTTTTAAGGAGTGTTGGTTTATGAACATAAAATTCATCAGGGTTAACCGCGCCCTGTACAACCATTTCACCTAAGCCGTAGCTTGATGTAATAAATACAACGTCTTCAAAACCAGACTCTGTATCAATACTAAACATTACGCCAGATGCTGATTTATCTGAACGTACCATGCGCTGTATACCTGCTGATAACGCTACACCACGGTGATCGTAACCTTGGTGAACACGATATGAGATTGCGCGGTCATTAAATAATGAAGCAAATACGTGTTTAATAGCGACCATGACTGAATCGATACCGACAACGTTAAGGAAAGTTTCTTGTTGGCCTGCGAATGATGCATCTGGCATATCTTCAGCGGTAGCTGATGAACGTACTGCAAATGAAACATCTGCTGCAGTATCGCCATGGAGTTGGCTATATGCGTCGCGAATGGCTTGATCTAGGTTTGGTTGGAATGGTGTGTCGATTATCCATTGGCGGATATCGGCACCGACTTTAGCGAGTGTATTTACATCATCAACATCCAGTGTATCTAGGATGTCATGAATTTTGGCGGTGAGTCCTGATTGATCTAGAAACTCATTAAAAGCATCTGCGGTAGTTGCAAAACCACCCGGTACTTGTACACCTGCGTTTGCGAGGTTTGAAATCATTTCGCCAAGTGACGCGTTTTTACCGCCAACTCGAGGAACATCTTGCATACCAAGCTCTTGATACCAGAGAACGTATTCTTGCACGGATCTTTCTCCAAAAAAAACAAATTGTAGGTCTAACTGTGAGAGTTAAGAAAGAAAACCTTTTATAAAGGTCGTCATCATTCTACACTGGCAACAGTCCTCACGTAAACCGTGGGAAACCCATTTTAGGGATTTAAACGCAATAAAAAGGTTAATTATGAGAACTGCTTTTTATATATCAGATGGAACAGCAATTACTTCAGAGGTATTTGGGCATGCGACTTTGTCGTTGTTTCCTATCGATTTTAATCATAAAACAATTCCATTTGTAGAAACTGAAGAAAAAGCGCACGAAATTAAAGCTTTAATTAATGCAACCACTGCAAAAACAGGTGAAAAGCCTTTCGTGTTTTTTACTTTTGTGAATCACAATTTAAGTGAAATTATAAAATCGGCTGATGCAGTTACGTATGATTTTTTAACTACGTATAGCGAAAAAATAGAAAAAGAACTCAATGTAGCCCCTGTTCCAAAAATGCATCGTACGCATTCTATCCACGAAAAAAGTTATGATTTTAGAATTGATGCGGTTAACTATGCGCTTATGAATGATGATGGCGGAAATATTAAAAACTTTTCCGAGGCAGACATCATTTTAATTGGCGTTAGCAGAAGTGGTAAAACCCCGACAAGCTTATACTTAGCACTGCAGTACGGCATTAAAGCGGCTAACTACCCTATTACAGAAGAAGATTTAGATAATGAAGGTTTGCCTAAATGTTTAGTCCCTTATAAACATAAGTTATTTGGGCTCACGATTGACCCTGAGAGGCTTGCGGCTATAAGGCATCGACGTATGGCTAACTCTAAGTATGCTTCAATTAAACAGTGTCGTATTGAGGTGCGCGAAGTAGAAATGTTGTATAAGCGTCACAAAATAGCTTACTTTAATTCTACGCATCATTCTGTTGAAGAAATTTCTGCAAAAATACTGATAGAGACAGACTTGGAGCGACGTAAGTACTAACTTAGTCATCAAATTTGAAATAAAAAAAACCGCAACTAAGCTAACACCATTCAGTTAAGCATGCTTTGACTTAATGGTGTACCGAGTTTTTGAAATTCGAACGGTCCTACTTTTGGGCCGTTTTCTTTTTTCTGGAAGAATATAACGTTTCACTCGTTCTCGCA
>NZ_JACGWD010000127.1:0-3701 GCF_014077565.1 Pseudoalteromonas sp. 5Ae-yellow | reverse complement strand
CTTTGTGGATTGAAATTTGTTCAATCTAGGGGCGATTTAATCGCGGCGCGAGGTTTGTAACCTAGTGGGCTAAGTAAAAACCGAGCAACAAAGAGTTAATCGCCCCTAGAAAGAACCCAAAGGGCAGCGCATGTTCGGCATTTATGCTGCGTTATCGCCTATTTATGGGGAATAACCACACTACATAGGCTCTGCCTTGCCTAAAAACCAAACATACAGCTGCAAAATCAACCACGAAAGGTCAACACGCCCTAATAACTAACTTAAATTCGTTAACAGCCAACTAAATTAGCCAATTATGAAAGAATGCAACCAGTGTGGTAAATGCTGTATTAAATATGGCGGCGGCGATTTAAGCGCAACGAAAGAGGAAATAGATTTATGGGAGCTCTTTAACCCCGAAATTTATGAATACGTTAAAAACAACGAAATTTGGTTTGACCCAAAAACAGGCTTAAGACTTCAAGTGTGCCCATTTTTAGAAATTGCGCCTAAAAAAGATCCTCTCGCTAAAAATATGTATACCTGCAGTATTTACCTCGACCGCCCAGAAGACTGCCGCCACTACCCTAGTCTTATTTCAGAGATGATCCGCGACGAATGCGAAATGATTGAATCTGTAGATATAACAAATCAGACAAGAGCGCAGCATAAACTAGATGCGATAATGATAGATAGCCGCTATTAAATACATAGGTTTACCGGTTAGCGCTATGAGTTCTTCGATCAAATAGATAAGTTTTCTATTCACAAACCTATTATTTGAATTTTTATAATATTGGCTTAATCGTCATTTTTAGATTATTCATCGCAAAATTCAAAGTTATACTATAACATTGTTGATTCGTTAATTTTGCGGTGTTATATTATATCACAACATAATAACCACGAACCAATATATCCATGACAAAGTTAACATTAATCTCCTCTGCTATTTTTTCTGTTTTATGTTCTCAATCAGCTTTGGCTGCAACCGTTACTGGTAAAGTAATGGATGATAAAAATCAACCTATTAAAAATGCCTCTATCCATGTCCATGGCAAAAACCAAAGCGTTAAAAGTAATGATTTAGGCGAGTTTGCTATCGATATAGATGCAAACAGCCAATTACATATTAGTAAAGACAACTACATCGACTCTCGTATTGCTGTTACCGAATCTTCAAATAATCTGTCTGTGTCACTTAAACCAACATCGGTTGAAACAGTGGTTGTTTATGCCTCTGCACTTCATAAGAACAGCCTAGAAATGATTTCTCCTGTAAGTGTGCTATCTGGTGATGAATTAAGAAATAAATCTAAACCAACACTTGGCGAAACTCTTAAAGGTTTACCAGGCGTAAATGCAAGTTACTTTGGCCCTGTATCATCAAGCCCAATTATTCGTGGTTTAGATGGCCCTCGCGTTAAAATCACACAAAATGGATTAGATGCCAGCGATGCGTCGCGAATTGGCCCAGACCACGCGACATCAAGCGACAGCCTAGCGGCAGAGCAAATTGAAGTGTTGCGCGGTCCAAGTACCCTACTTTATGGCTCTGGTGCAATTGGTGGCGTTGTAAACGTGGTTGATAACCGTATTCCTACTAGCAATATCGACGAGCTTACAGGCGCTGCTGAATACAGCCACGATACGGTGTCAAATTCAAACACCGTAGCTGCAAAACTTGAAACAGGTAATGAAGGCTTTAACTTTCATTTTGATGGTACTAAGCGCAGCGGCGATGATTACCAAACACCGACCTTTACTATTGCCGACGATGATGGCGATGTTGAAACCGAAAGCTCGGTAGAAAATACTTTTATTGATAGCGAAACACTCAACTTTGGTACCAGCTATGTTGGCGATCACTTAACGATTGGTTTTTCTTACGGTAGCATTGATACTGGTTACGGTATTCCTGGGCATGAGCATCATCACGATCACGAAGGTGAAACTGAAGAAGAGCATGCAGAACATGAAGATGAAGCTGCTGAAGAGCCAGTTTACGCACATTTAGAGCAAGATCGCTGGCAAGGGATTGTAAGTTACGCCCTTCATAATAACTGGATTGAAACCATTAACCTACGTGTTGGCTACACAGATTACTCGCACAGCGAAATTGAAGATGGCGAAATTGGTACTACTTTTAAAAATAAAACGACTGAAGCACGTTTAAATGTAGAGCATAAGTTTGCTGATTGGCACGGAATGATGGGCTATCACTACAGCGATTCTGACTACGATGCAATTGGTGAAGAAGCCTTTACACCCGCAAGTGTAACTACAACTAACGCATTATATTTACTTGAAGAGCGTGAATTTGGCGACGTTACAATTGAACTTGGCGCACGTGTTGAAGATTACAAAATTGAAAGCCAAATCACGGCACACGAGCATAGCCACGGTGAAGTAGAGATAGATCATAGCGACGAAGAAACCATTGGGTATAACGAAAGTTTTACCAATTTAAGTGCCTCTGCTGGTGCCATTTGGCAATACAAGCCGGGTCATAGTATCGCTACGAGTATTTCTCATTCAGAACGAGCACCACTTTCGGCAGAGCTTTTATCTAACGGTTTACACATTGCAACTGGCACTTACGAGCTAGGCCTTGGTTACAATATTGAAGATAATGAAGCGCATTTTGAGCCAGAAAATATCAAACAGGAAACTTCAACAAACTTAGATTTAAGCTTTAGACGCTTTAGCGGTGATTTTGGTTACACAGTTAACTTTTTCTATAACGATATTAAAAACTTCTACTTCCAAGAAAATACAGGTTTAGTTTACGATGAAGAAGATGGTTTAGAATCGGCTATTGGTGCACATGATGATGCCGTTGCGGTTTATCAGTTTACCAGCAAAGATGCAGAGCTATATGGTATTGAATTTGATGCTCACTATCAAATTACATCAAGCGCTATGGTTAAAGTATTTGGTGACTCAACTCGTGCAAAACTTAAAGATGATGAAGGTAACCTACCGCGTATTCCAGCCAATAAATTAGGCTCGGAGCTACAGTATGATTTAGGTGATTTACAACTAACGCTTACAGGTACTCATTACTTTGATCAAAACGATGTAACTGCGTTTGAAACACAAACCGATGGTTATACGTTATTTGACGCACAAGCTAATTACCAACTTGATTTAGGTGCGGTAGATGCACAACTTTATATAAATGTAGATAACATTACCGACGAGTTAGGTTTTGTACATAGCTCATTTATTAAAGATAAAGCCCCACTACCAGGCAGAAACTTCCGCTTTGGTGTTCGTGGTTATTTTTAATAATTAAAAACAGTTTTTAGTTTATATTTTTACAAACCGCATTTTATTAATGCGGTTTTTTTATTTTTAGAATATATAATATCAACACGCAGTAATACTTAATCGATTTGAAGGATTAAACCTGACGCTAACTGCGTTAAGAATTTCTGATATACGACTGCATGGAGGCAGGAGGCAATGCAAGAGCAATTAGTGATAACAACTAAACAACGAAATTTTTGCCTTGTTATCGACACGATTTTCTTAGCGAAAAATAGATTACTTAATTAAGCTAATTGGTATAAAACTCTTAAATTACAAACACATCGAGTAGGGTGAGGCTTATGCCTCATCCCTCTCACAGAACCGTACGTACGGACCTCGTATACGGCTCCTGTACCCTTCACATTTTATCAACTTATTTCCTAAACGCTGATAAAGCAAGCCAT
>NZ_JACGWD010000085.1:0-16484 GCF_014077565.1 Pseudoalteromonas sp. 5Ae-yellow | reverse complement strand
CGAGTCTAAAAATTCAGTTGTCCTAGTGACACATTTATGTGTCCCCATCGTCTAGAGGCCTAGGACACCGCCCTTTCACGGCGGTAACAGGGGTTCGAATCCCCTTGGGGACGCCACTTACTATTTTAAGTACTGTATAAAGCAGTGTGACACCGCACTCTCTATACACGACGTTATCAAGAGTACTAATCTCTTGAGGACGCCAATTACTTGTTTTTTAATAGGGAAGTGTAGTGTTATTAAGATAAAATCCAAAAATCCAAAAATCCAAAAATCCAAAAATCCAAAAATCCAAAAATCCAAAAATCCAAAAATCCAAAAATCCAAAAATCCAAAAATCCAAAAATCCAAAAATCCAAAAATCCAAAAATCCAAAAACATTCAGTACTTATAAAGATTCGATTTGGTAGCATAAATTTAAACATCCAACTTTATTAGGAGGATTTATGGCAAGTGGATGGGCACGAGACGGTGCAATTCAAGATCAAATTGATGCGAGTGTTAATGATGCCGTACAGTATGCAAGAAGCAATTTAATATCTGGCGCAAGTGCAGAGTTATGTGATGAGTGCGATGAGAAAATCCCACAAGCACGAAGGCTCGCGTTACCAGGAGTGCGCTACTGTGTTGTATGCCAAGCTGCAATAGAAGGTAATGGTGCTAGCGCTAAATCGTTTAATAGACGTGGCAGTAAAGATAGTCAGTTGCGTTAAAAAGGTGCTGAAAAGCACCTTTTTATTTAATACCAACCTGCATAAATATTTGAACAATATATAAAATTAAACCCCTCCATAGTTATACCAACCAGCATAAATCTTTAATCAATTTAACGAATTAAATTGCACTATAACGTCGTTAAAAATTTTTATTTAGAACAACTAGATACAAAAATTTTTGCCTAGTTCTAGCGTAATTTTCTTAACGTTAAATAGACCCCATATATAAGCAGATTGTCATTAAGCAAATTGTTATTACTTGAATTGGTTGTTAAGTAATTTAAAATTTACTCATGTCTTCTTTTTTCTGAATTAACTCAATTGCATAGCCATCTGGGTCTTTTACAAAAGCAATTTCAGTAGTACCGCCTTTTACAGGCCCTGGTTCACGGCTTACATTGCCACCAGCTGCTTTAATATCTGCACATGCTTTGTAAATATCATCAAACTCAATAGCAATATGACCATATCCATTACCTAGGTCGTAGCTATCCTCGTCCCAGTTATAAGTTAGCTCTAATACTGTGTTATCTGCTTCGTCGCCATATCCAACAAAGGCAAGAGTGTATCTGTATTCACTGTTATCAGCTCTGCGTAATTCTTTCATACCTAATATTTCAGTATAAAAAGCAATTGATTTATCCAAATCGGCTACACGAAGCATAGTATGTAATAAACGCATTTTTAGTTCCTTTAGTTATTTATTCAAAGTTTAGGGTATTTTTAATTAAGCGCTATTATTAAGCGCGTTTTAGGGGGGTTATATGTATTAGCTATATATGTAGGCGTTACGTACAAATCACAACCTCAATACCATTTAGAGTTGGAAGCTGTTGGCGTATGGTCTTTATAATTTTACCAATAACATCAATTGTAAATTACCAATTAATGAACCATTTTATTGAATTTTGCATATTTAAATAAAGAACACTCAATTATTGGTCAACCTATTAGTATAAAAAAAGCTACTAATTGTTCAACAAAAGTTAACCTATGTCTGATTAGGTTTGTGATATCTAACTCTTTGTTTTTAATTGATATTAAATTAATTTGTATGTAATTTGTAAAAGTATGGGATTTACTTGGTTAACTTATTGGTTGACAAGAAAGGCGTGTGGTAATACAGTTTTTGCATGCCAATTGGTAAGTTGCTTGGTTTGAGTGAATACAATGTATTGGTAATTAATCAGAGTTACGTTTTGCACAGGTTAATTTATAAATAACTCAAGCTTAAAGTTACTCTACAAATTGAAACAAAGACACAGCGTATTTTAAAGTAGATTTTACTTGTTCTTATAAAAGTATGCGCCACATATTTAGGAGTTATTCATGTCAAAACCAGTCATCGGTTTCATCGGCTTAGGCTTAATGGGCGGCAACATGGCCGAAAATTTACAAAACAAAGGCTATGAGCTAATTGTTATGGACCTTAGCAAAGATGCGGTTGCAGCATGTGTTGCTAGAGGCGCAAAAACAGCAAGCACTGCAAAAGAGCTAGCTGAAGGTTCAGATATTGTTATGTTTTGTCTTACAACGTCAGCAGTTGTAGAAAAAATTGTTTACGCAGAAGACGGTATCTTAGCAGGCATTAAAGAAGGTGCAGTATTAGTTGATTTTGGTACTTCTATCCCATCATCTACTAAAAAAATTGGTGCTGATTTAGCAGCAAAAGGCGCAGGCATGATTGATGCTCCTCTTGGTCGTACTCCAGCACATGCTAAAGACGGTCTTTTAAACATTATGGCTGCAGGCGATATTGATACATTCAATAAAGTTAAACCAGTACTAGAAGATCAAGGTGAAAATGTTTTCCATCTTGGCGAGCTAGGTGCTGGTCATACAACTAAGCTAATCAACAACTTCATGGGCATGACTACAGTATGTGCTATGTCACAAGCGTTTGCAGTTGCAGAGCTTGCTGGTGTTGACCGTCAACAACTTTTCGACATCATGTCGACTGGTCCATCTAATTCACCGTTTATGCAATTTTGTAAAAACTATGCGGTTGATAATGTTAGCGACCTTGGTTTCTCAATTGCTAATGCAAACAAAGATTTAGGCTACTTCCTACAAATGGTAGAAGATTTAGGTACACAATCAAAAATCGCTGAAGGTTCATCAGCTAACCTACAAGCAGCGTTTGACGCTGGTATGGGTCAAGGTAACGTTCCTGAAATTTTTGATTACTTCAAAAAGTTAGAAAAGTAAAAAACACGACAAATGGCGCTTAGCTTTATAGTTTAGCGCCAGCACACACACTTTCGATTGACGAGACTTAGCCTGCTTTGTGCAACACCACTTTTAAATATTCATAGAGCCTAATTCGAGTCACAATATAAAGAGTTAACTATGCGTTTAATTAATACTATAAAGCTAAGTTTAGTTCTGATTGGTTGTATATCTACGCAATTAGCAGCCAAAGATTATTTTGTAGATGATAAACAAGCCTTCCGTGATATTTCGTCTAACTTAGTTGCTGGCGACAAAGTAATCCTTAAAAACGGTACATGGTCTGACTTCGAAATCCTACTTGAAGGCCAAGGCACAAAAAACTCTCCTATTTTATTGACCGCTGAAACTAACGGTAAAGTAATTTTATCGGGTCAATCTAACCTAAGACTTGCAGGTAAATACCTTGAAGCTTCAGGTTTAGTATTCAAAGACGGCTATACACCGAGCTCAGCTGTAATAGAGTTTCGTAAAAATAAAAATGAATTAGCCTACAATTCACGAGTTACAGAAACAGTAATCGATAATTACAGTAATCCAGACAAACGAGAGTCTGATTATTGGGTGGCACTATATGGACAACATAACCGCTTCGATCATAGCCATTTAGTCGGCAAACGAAATAAAGGCGTGACAGTTGCTGTTCGTTTAAATACTGAAGCAAGTCAGGAAAATTATCATCGTATAGATAACAACTACTTTGGTTACCGTCCTACTTTTGGTTCGAACGGTGGTGAAACCCTACGTATTGGTACCAGCCACTACTCATTAACTGATTCGCATACATTGGTAGAGAATAACTACTTTGAACGCACCAATGGTGAAGTAGAAATTGTTTCGGTTAAGTCAGGCAAAAACATCCTTCGTAATAATGTATTTTATGAAGCGCGCGGTACATTAACGTTGCGCCACGGTAACGGTAACCTTATAGAAGAAAATATTTTCATTGGTAATGGTGTTGACCACACAGGTGGTATACGCGTTATCAATAAAGACCAAATTGTAAGAAATAACTACCTACAAGGTCTAACAGGATATCGTTTTGGCAGTGGTTTTACTGTGATGAACGGCGTACCAAATTCATCTATTAATCGTTATCACCAAGTTGAAAATGCGACAATTGAAAACAACACATTTATAAATGTGCGTCATATTCAACTTGCAGCTGGTAGCGATGCTGAACGAAGTGCGGCGCCTAAAAACAGCACAATGAAAAACAACTTAATCATAAATCAAGATGGCGAACAGCCATTTACAACATTTGATGATGTAAGTGGGTTGGTACTAAGTAACAACATTGCTGATACAAAAGTGCTTTCTGAGTTAATGTACGGTGTAAAGAAAGAAAAAATCACACTTAAAAAAGCAAGTAATGGTCTACTTTACCCAACATCTAAAAGTTTAAATGTAGGTGCAAAGCGCGATTTGAAAGTGCTGAAAAAAGAAGACACCGGTGTTAGCTGGTATACAAAAGTACCTGCCTTAGTTGATTTTGATTCTGGTAAAACACATTCTGTTAAAGCTGATGTAAGTGCATTACTAGACGCTATTGATAATGCAGAGTCGGGTGATGTATTAGAACTCGCACCTGGTCAGTATGATGTTTCTAAACTGGTTAAAATTGATAAAACGTTGACAATTAAAGCGAAGCAAAGCGGCAAGTCTAAACTTACTTTTCAACGCTCTACATTATTTGAAATACATGATGGCGGCAGCTTAAAACTAGATGGCTTATCAATTTCAGGTGAAAACGCGCCAGATGCAATAGGGAACAGCATTGTTCGTACGCAAAAATGGGGTATGGTTGATAATTATCGCTTTGTAATGACTAACTCTGAGTTGAATGCTTTAGATATTAATCATTCATTCCATTTCTTTATCACTGGTAAAGGTGCAATGGCTGATGAAATTATTCTTACAGGTAATACCTTTAATACAGTAACAGGTGACATTTTACGTCTAAATACTGAAATTGAAGACTTAGGTGTTTATAACGCGGAATACGTCATTGTAAATAATAATACATTTAACGATGTAGAAGGCGGCATAGTTAAGCTTTACCGTGGTGGTTCAGATGAAAGTACATTTGGTCCTCATTTTGAAATGACGAGTAACACGCTTAATAATATTGGCTTTGGTAAGCGTAATAAAGAGCAAGCGAGCATTTATGTTCACGGTGTTCAGGTTACTAATATCACAGATAATAAATTTGTTAAAACTGCTCCTATTGTTGTAGAGCACACAGTAGGCGAGCCTAAAACTGAAATCTCAAACAATACATTTGATGAAACTAAAGCACCAAGTGTGAAAGAGCTAAGAGTTAAAGGCCCGCATACGGCAGTATTAAAAAATAACAACATTTTAAATAAGGCAGGGTAAATACTATGCACTTATTAAAATGCCAAACAGGTTTTAAAATAGCTGCTGTAGCTGCACTTACATTACTTACATCATTGGGTGCGCATGCAGCGCACCCAAACTTAGTAATTACTACTGATGATGTTAAGCAAATGCGCCAAGCAATTAGTAGCAACAGTAGCACAAAGTTTGCTAACGCGTTTGAATCGCTAAAAGCACAAGTTGATGAGCAAATTGCACAGCCTATCACTGTGCCAGTTCCAAAAGACGGCGGTGGTGGTTATACACATGAGCGTCATAAGAAAAATTACCAACTTATGTACAATGCGGGCATTATTTATCAATTAAGCCAAGATGATAAATACGCAAATTATGTACGTGATATGTTGCTTGAGTATGCAAAATTATACCCAACGCTTGGTCTGCATCCAAAACGTAAAATGGATTCGCAAAATCCAGGTAAGTTTTTTTGGCAAAGCCTAAATGAAGCAATGTGGCTTGTGTACACAATACAAGCATATGATCTAATTCATGACTCGTTAAATGCCGATAACATTAAAAAAATTGAAAATGACTTACTACGACCTGTTTCGTTGTTCACATCAGTAGGCCAGCCTTCTACATTTAATAAAGTACATAACCATGGAACATGGGCAACAGCGGGTGTTGGCATGGCAGGGTATGTATTAGGTGAACCTGAGTGGGTAGAAAAATCATTATACGATTTAGAAAAGTCGGGTAAAGGTGGCTTTATTAAGCAGCTAGAGATGCTGTTTTCACCACAAGGTTACTATAACGAAGGTCCTTACTATCAACGCTTTGCACTATTACCATTTGTCACGTTTGCTAAAGCGATTGAAAACAACGAACCGCAACGAAAAATCTTTGAATATCGCGATGGCATATTATTAAAAGCGATTGATACGACGATTCAACTTAGCTACAACGGTTTGTTCTTCCCAATTAACGATGCAATAAAAAGTAAAGGTATCGATACCATTGAGTTAGTAAATGGTGTAACTGCGGCATACGGTTTAACCAACGATGCAGGTTATTTAGATATTGCTAAGCAACAAGACCAAATAATCCTCTCTGGTGATGGACTAAAAGTAGCTCAAGCACTTGATAACAACATGGCAAAACCTTATTCGTTTAAATCAGTTGCTTTCGGCGATGGTAATGACGGTAAACAAGGTGCTCTAGTTGTAATGAGAACACAGGTAGGTGGCGATCAAGCTCTACTATTTAAACCTGCTGCACAAGGTTTAGGTCATGGTCATTTTGATAAACTAACATGGCAGTTTTACGACCACGGTAATGAAATTGTATCTGATTATGGCGCAGCACGTTTTTTAAATGTAGAAGCTAAATACGGCGGTCGTTACTTACCAGAAAACGAAACTTACGCTAAACACACTGTTGCGCACAATACGGTAGTGGTTGACGAAACAACACATTTTAATGCAAATGTTGAAGTAGGTAATAATAACTACCCAACGCTTAACTTCTTTGAAACAAATGAATATGGCACGGTTTCAAGTGGCGAAATAAGCACAGCTTATAAAGGCGTTGATCTTGAACGCACGCTTGCACTTATTAACTTACCTGAACTACAAAGCACAGTTGCACTTGATATGTTTGATGTTGCAGCAAATAAAGCGCATCAGCTTGACTTGCCTTTGCATTATAAAGGTCAGCTTATCGATACCAGCTTTGAGCTAAAAGCGAATGCAACACAACTCGCTGCATTAGGTACTAAAAATGGTTACCAGCATCTATGGCTTAAAGCTCAAGCGCAACCTCAAAGTGGTTTAGCTAAAGTAACGTGGTTAAACGAGAATGGTCGCTTTTATACGCAAACGAGTTTGGTTAAAGGTGATGAGTCTTTCTTGTTTACCCAAATAGGCGCAAATGACCCTGATTTTAATTTACGTAACGAAAACGGTTTTATTCGTCGCGTTGAGGGTCAAAAGCATCATAAATTTATATCAGTATTAGAGCCTCACGGTGAATACAATCCAAGTAAAGAATATACCTTAGAAGCTGTTAGTAGAGTTACAAAGCTTGAATATAGTCAGCAGGGCGATTTAACACTTGTTGAACTTGATATTAAAGGCAAGTCATATTTAGTGGCTATTAATAAAGCACCAACATCAGCTAAAAACACATTCAATTATCAAAATAAAGAGTTCACTTTAAATGGCCGATTAGCCGTTTATATGATGAACAATAATCAGGAGTAAATAGGATGCAAAAGCAAAGCGCAAACTTTTCATTTGGCAACGAGACTGAAATTGAAGATTTAGGAAATGGTCTAAAACGTCAAATGCTAGGTTACAACGAAGAGCTAATGGCTGTTAAAATTTGGTTTGAGAAAGGGGCTATTGGTTATAACCATGCTCACAGACATTCTCAAGTAACGTATGTTGTTGAAGGTGAATTTCACTTTAACATTGATGGCGTAACTAAAATCTTAAAACCGGGTGATAGCTGCTTAATCCCACCATTTGCTGATCATGGAGCTACCTGCCCAACAGGCGGAATCCTGATTGATACCTTTAGCCCAGCGCGTGAAGACTTTCTTGAGGATTAATTATGCAACTTAAAGGCTTACGTTGGTGGGTTATAGCGCTAATTGCGCTAGCTACCATTATTAACTATATCGACCGTCAAGCACTTAGCGTGCTTTGGCCTGATATTGTTGAAGATTTATTCCCTGATGAATCAGCATTAGAACGCAAACAAATATACGCTAATATTTCAATTGTGTTTGTATTTGCTTATGCATTTGGTCAGGCCATATTTGGTAAAATATTTGACTGGGTGGGAACACGCTTCGGTTTTGTTTTATCGATAGGTGTTTGGTCTATTGCAACCGTTGCCCATGCATTTGCACAAGGTGTACTTAGCCTTAGTATTTTTCGCGCAATCTTAGGTGTAGCCGAAGCTGGTAACTGGCCGGGCGCAGCTAAAGGTAATGCTGAATGGTTTCCAACTAAAGAGCGTGCATTAGCACAGGGTATTTTTAACTCTGGCGCTGCTATCGGCGGTATTATTGCGATTCCTTTAATTGCATACTTAACTATCTACTTTAGCTGGCAAATGGTGTTTGTTTTTGTTGGTGTATTAGGTTTTCTTTGGTTAGTGCCTTGGTTAATTTTAGTTAAAGCGCCGCCTAGCTCTCACCCTTGGCTTACTGCCGAAGAACGTGAATATATCTTAACAGGTCAAAGACGTGTTGATGATAATGGCGATGTGACTGGCGAAGATGAAGAAGAATATAACCCGTCTACTGCTGAGTTACTCTCTCGCAAACAAAGCTGGGGTGTAATTATTGCCTCTGCTGCGATTGACCCTATTTGGTGGTTATTTGTTTTTTGGATACCTATTTACCTAAACGAAGTATACGGCATGGATGTTAAGTCTATTGGTATATACGGTTGGGTTCCTTATGTTGGCGCTATGTTTGGTGCATGGTTTGGTGGCTTACTGGCACAAAATCGACTTAAAGCCGGATGGAACACTGATAAAACACGTAAGTTAACTATTACGCTAGGCTGTTTAATTATGCTACCTGCGTTACTTGCAATGGCAAATCCAGGCGGACCAACGACAGCGGTACTAATTATGGCTGTTATTTTATTTGGTTTTCAAACTGCAATTGGTAATGTGCAAACACTACCAAGTGATTTGTTAGGCAAAAAAGCTGTAGGTACATTATCAGGTTTCTCTGGTATGGCAGCAAAACTTGGTGCTGTAGGCCTTACATCGCTTGTGCCTATTCTTACTGCTGATGGTAACTATACACCAGCATTTGTTATTGGTGCTTCTTTAGCCATTATAGCAATGGCAGCTGTTTGGATTTTAATTCCAAAAATAGAACCTCTTAAAAAGCCTCAATAATCTAGATAATAACTGCTATGCCAACATGTTTTGTATAAGCGCATAGCAGTTAACTACATAGGGTAACTTCCAAGATGAAAAATATTTACTTTATCGGTGAATGCATGGTCGAGCTTAGGGCTATGAGCGCGGCAACACTACACCAATCATTTGCAGGCGATGTTTATAATTCTGCAGTGTATTTAAAGCGTTGCTTCCCACAGGTTACTACTTCGGTTGTTACGGCTTTAGGTCAAGATAATTTAAGTAAAAAAATGCTAGAACGCTTTGAAAGTGAAGAAATAAATACACAGCTCGTATTTGCTCACGATACCAAAGTACCTGGCATGTATTACATAGAAACCGATGAGCATGGTGAGCGTAGCTTTATTTATTGGCGCAATGATTCTGCAGCTAAAAAGGTTGTTGATTTTTTAGATGCTGATGCACTTGAGCAGCTTAGCCAAGGTGATATGTTTTTCTTTTCAGGAATTTCATTAGCAATAATTGAAGAAAGTGCACGTGAGCAATTTTGGAAAGTTGTAAAGCAGCTCAAAGATGCTGGAGTTAAAATAGTTTTTGATCCTAACTACAGAGCGCGTTTGTGGAATAGTGTAGAGGAAACTAAAGAGCAATATCATTTAGCCTTTACGCTTGCAGATATTACCCTACCTGGCGTTGAAGATTTAACAACACTTTATGACGTACATAGCGTAGAAGCGGTTGTTGAATATTTAAAACCTTACCAAATAGAAGAAATTGTTGTTAAAAATGGCCCTGAATCGGTAGTGACAAAAGAGGGCGAGACCCTTCAAAGCCACACTATAATACCGGTAACAAATGTTGTAGATACTACATCAGCAGGTGATGCTTTTAACGGTGTTTATTTAGGTGCTCGTTTATCTGATAAATCAATTTCAAGTGCTGTACAACTTGCTGCAAAAGCAGCAGGTGCTGTTATACAACAGCCAGGCGCTATTGCTCCAAAAGATATATTTCAGCTAGCAATGGTTAAAGCTGGGATCTGATACCAATTTTATTAAAAACATGATCACCTTAGCGTATTAAATAACTCACTAACTACGTTAAAAATTATTTATATAGAACAACTATGTATCATAATTTTAGCCTTGTTATTGAGCTATTTTCTTGTCGCTATAATAGCTCATTAATTTAATGCAATTGGTATAACAAAATAATTAAACATTAAAGGCCGCCATACCTCGGCCGCATTACTTTTTTATAAAGGAACAACGTTATGACTCGCTTTTCTAAACTTATGTCAGGACAAACACTGCTACCTATAATTCAAGCTGATACGCCAGAGCAAGGTGTTCAAATAGCGAAAGCTATGGCTAACGCCGGCCTTACTTTAGTTGAAGTAGTGCTAAGAACAGAAGCTTCTTTAGAAGCATTAAAAGCTATTAAGGCACAAGTGCCTGAGCTAAAAGTAGGTGCGGGTACGGTAATAAATACTGAAATTTTAGAGCAAGCACTAGAAGCGGGTTCTGACTTTATTGTAACGCCAGCTGTGTCTCCTGTATTACTTGCCGCACTTGCTAAATGTAATGTACCGGTACTTCCTGGTGTATCAAACACAGGTGATATTTTAATGGCGCTTGAATATGGCTTTGAAGAGCAAAAATTATTCCCGGCATCGCTAGCCGGTGGAGCACCTTTTGTATCAGCTGTATCGTCAGTATTTAGAGCAGTCAGCTTTTGCCCTACAGGCGGTGTTAGCGAAAGTAACAAAATGGACTATCTTTCTTTAAATAATGTATTCGCCGTTGGCGGTACTTGGATAGCGAAAAAAGAATGGGTTGAGCAAGAAAACTGGCAAGCAATTACCGATTCTTGTATCCAGGCTTTAAAATAGAAAGGATTGCATAAATGAATTATTTAGCCCCAACAATACTGCCAGGCGTAATCGTTGGCGATGAAGTAAGTGCTGTGTATGAGCATGCGCGTACTAATCAATATGCTTTGCCAGCGGTAAATGTTGTTAGTACAACATCTATAAATGCGACGCTAGAAGCTGCTAAAAAGAAAAACTCGCCCGTTATTATTCAGCTTTCTAATGGTGGAGCTCAATTTTTTTGTGGTAAAAGCTTATCTTTACCAGAGCAACAATCAGCAGTGCTTGGGGCGGTAAGTGCTGCAAGATATGTACATTCAGTGGCAGCACATTATGAAGTGGCAGTAATGCTTCATACTGATCATGCAGCTAAAAAGCTACTACCTTGGATTGATGGTTTGCTTGATGAAGGTGAAAGACACTTTGAACTGACGGGCAAACCACTGTTTAGCTCGCATATGATTGATCTTTCCGAGGAGTCTTTAGAAGAAAATATTGAAATTTGTGAACGTTATTTAACGCGTATGGCAAAAATAGGTATGACTCTAGAAATTGAACTTGGTTGCACGGGCGGCGAAGAAGACGGTGTTGATAACTCACACTTAGATAGCTCTTCTTTATATACTCAGCCTGAAGATGTTGCATTTGCTTACGAACGTTTGAGCCGTATTAGCCCTAACTTTATAATTGCAGCGTCTTTTGGCAATGTTCACGGTGTATATAAGCCGGGTAACGTTGTTCTTACACCCACTATTTTAAAAGATTCACAAGCTTACGTATCAGAGAAATTAAATCTACCAAGCAACTCAATTAATTTTGTGTTTCATGGTGGTAGTGGTTCTGAGTACAATAAAATTGCAGAGTCTTTAACCTATGGCGTAGTTAAGATGAATATTGATACCGATACGCAGTGGGCGTGTTGGACAGGTATTTTAGATTACTACAAAGATAACCAAGCATACCTACAAGAGCAAATTGGTAACCCTGATGGGGAAGATAAGCCAAACAAAAAATATTACGACCCTCGCGTATGGCTGCGTCATTCAGAGCAAAGTATGGTTGCAAGACTAGAGCAATGCTTTGACGATCTAAATTGTGTAAATAGGTATAGCGCATGAAAAGATTAAATACAGTATTGAAAGAAGACGGTGTAGATACCGATCTTATTTTACTTATTCGCACAATTTTAGCGACTAGTAAAGAAATTGCTTTTCGAGTAAGTCAGGGTGAATTAGCCGGTGTTTTAGGCTCAACCCTTAACGAAAATGTTCAGGGTGAAGTTCAAAAAAAGTTGGATGTAATCGCAAATCAACTACTTAAAGACATACTACTTGACGATAGCAGCGTACGCTCAGTTGCATCAGAAGAAGAAGATCATGCGGTAGGTGGTCATCCTGAAGGTAAGTTTATTGTTGCCTTTGACCCATTAGATGGCTCTTCTAATATTGATGTTAATGGTCAAATAGGCACTATATTTACTATTTACTTAGCCCGTGATGATGTTGCTTTCGACAGCGACGAGCAATTTAGTCAGCCAGGTGTGAATCAAGTATGTGCAGGCTATGTGTTATACGGCCCTTCATCATTACTTGTAATGAGTACTGGCGGTCCAACGCGTTGTTATACATTAGACTCAACACATGGCGGTTACTTATTAACAAATAAGCAATTGAATGTGCCTGAGCAAAGTCGCGAATTTGCCGTTAATATGGCTAACTACCGTTATTGGGACGAACCAACTCAAGTGTATTTTGATAAATTGCTATACACCTGTGAAAGCTTTGAAAAAAGCTCAATGCGCTGGAATGCAGCGATGGTAGGCGACGTTCATCGTATTTTATGCCGAGGTGGCTTATTTTTGTACCCACAAGATAAACGCAGTGGTAACGATAACGGAAAAATAAGACTGCTTTATGAAGCAAACCCACTAGCACTTTTAGTTGAAAACGCAGGTGGTAAAGCAACTTCTAGAGGAACGCGTATTTTAGATATTGCGCCAACGAGCTTGCATCAACGCGTGCCTGTTGCTTTGGGCTCAAATGAGCCTGTAGAGTTTTATAATAACGCTATTTTATAAAACAGTACTTAATAAAAAAGGGGCAAAAAAATAGCCCCTTTTTTACTCTTATTTTTCATTCTCTCTGTAAATAATCCTTTCTATACAAACTCACTTCATTTCTTAATTTTCTTATAGTCTTCAAATAAGAATACTTTATATATATTAGATAAATCTGATTTACTTAACCTCATGTAAAAACAATTTTTTTGCTCTAAAGTTATGTTTTTTCGCAGTAATTATACATGATTGAATTCAATTTTTTACTAGGGAAACAGTGCGCGGTTAACTTTATGTTTATTTATTGTTATTTATTTGGGTGGGCGTAGTGGAAAAAGTTATTTTATTATGGTTATATTACCAAGTTGGTTAACAATTTATTTGCAACTCAAATAAATTTGGTAATACACACGTGAATTATTTGGTAACACACACAATAGATAACCAAATAGTAAAATCATAAATTTGGAGAATAGAGCCACCATGAAATTAAAACATTTTGCGCTATGCGCTATTGCAGCAGCAATAGTTGGTTGTGACACAAACTCAAACAATAATGACAACAACTTGGGCTCTATTGCTCTTAGTGGAACAGTTACAAGCGGACAAACATTAACGGCAGAAGTTAGTGACCCTGATGGCATCTCAGGTGACGTGACTTACTATTGGTATGCAGATGGTGAGGCAATTGCAGGTGCAAATAGCGCTTCATTTACACTGACTGACGATCAGATAGGGTTACCAATTACTGTTCAAGGGCTTTATACCGATGATGGCGGTATTAATGAATCACATATTACAGATCCAACCGCAGATGTTGCCGCCATCGCATTTCCTGCAAGTTTAACCATTACGGGTGACGCGCTAGTTGGTTCGCAACTAACAGCCAATGTAGCTGACGAAAACGGTTTTGATGGCGATACAGTAACTTATAAATGGTTTGCTGATGACGTAGAGATTGCAGATGAAGCACTTTCAACGCTCACGTTAACAGACGCACAGTTTGGTACTGTTATTACAGTTAGTGCATCTTTTGAAGATAGCCGCGGGTTTGCTGAATCTGTTACATCAACTGGAACACAAGTAGTAGCACGAACAAATTCAGAAGGCCAAGTTACAATTAGTGGTACGCCAACTGTTGGCAATACATTAACAGCAGAAATTGCAGATACCGATGGAGCAACCGGAGATATAACTTATCAGTGGCTTGCTGATGCACAAGAGATAGTTGGCGAGACAGAAAGTACCTTTACAGTTGATGCATCACTTTTAGGTCAAAAGATAAGTGTTCAAGTTGCTTATACAGATGATAATGGATTTATCGAGGATAATACGTCTGAGGAAACAATTGCTGTTTCTGCTGTTGCGGTTGACGAAGCCGGTAGCGTCGCAATTATGGGCGTAGCACCTTATTTGACAAGTGGCGAGTTAACAGCTGAGATAACAGATAACAATGGTGTTGAAGAGGCAAACGTTACTTATACTTGGTCTGCTGATGGCGTTGAAGTAGCCGACAGTAATAGTAAAACATTTACACCTGCTGCTTACGCTGGCTCAATAATGTCGGTAAAAGCTACGTATACGGATAACGATGGCTTTGCGAGTGAGGTTACAAACTCACTTGATACATTGGTTTACACACAATTAGTTAGTAACCCTGAAGCACTCCTTGGTGCTTTAAGCGGCGGTTTAGCTGATGGTGATTTTATTGGCTTAAACACCGGTGTTTATGCTGATATGGATGCAATTTTATTAACCAGTGCAGTAACGCTTCGCGCTGTAGAGGGTCAAACTCCTGTACTTAGCGGTGAAGTATGTGTACATGTAGCTGCTGGAGTAGATGGCGCTGGATTAACAGGGCTTACCTTTAAGAATATAGATACTAAAGCGGGTGCATTTTGCGAAGCCGAAGAAGATGCTGTTATTTACTCAGAAGGCGATAACTTTACTTTTTCGCAAAACACGATGGATGGCGATGAAGCAACGCTAAACAACTCTACTTATCATTGGTTAATGCTAAAAGGTAAAGGCGCTTTAATCGAACGTAATACATTTTCTAATCGTAATTTTGCTGAAAATGGCTCCGTGATTAAAATGGCATCTGCAAGCTCGGATCACGTTATCGAATATAACTTGTTTAGTGGCACTAGTAGCAATCCAAACTTTGACAATTCTAGCTTACATTTAATTAATGTTGGCAGTACTACAGACTCGGACGCAGCAGAGAACACTAATTTTACTATTCAATACAACCGAGTAGAAAACTTTGTAACGGGTCGTCGTTTAATGCGAGTGCAAACATCGGGTGCAACCATCAAAGGCAATACAATTGTAAATCCTAATGGTGGTATTTCACTAGAAGATGGTGGCTTCAACAGTGTTACAGATAACGTTATTATTCGAACTACCGATATTGCAAGCTCTGATGATCGCCCAGCGGGTATATTAATTACACCACTTGGTCACACCGTAAGTAACAACTACATTGCAGGTATTCGTTCTGGTAATAAAGAAGCGGGCGGTATTGTATTTACAGCTAACCCATTTTCTCAAGCTGACGGCGGTGTGCCAAATTCGGGTAACCAAGCTGTGCTTGATAGTGCTGGTGACTTTACACTAAATGTAACAAATAATACGGTTTTGAACTCACAGCAGCCTATCGTATTTAGTACTGAAATAGGTTCGCGTGCCCCCGTTAGTGACTGTGATGATCTAACAGCCGCTGATACACCAGTGCTTTATGGTTTAACTAAAAACGCATTTAAAATAACCTTTAATGGTAATTTAATCGCTAATGGTTTAGGTGATCAAACAGACGAAGACACAATAAATAGCAGTGCTACAACTCAAGGCTTATTTTACCCAAATACACTTGAAAGTGACCATGCTTTTGAATATGACTGTGACTTAATTAATCATGATAGTTCGGTGCTAAGTAACAACTTTGGTTATATGGATAGTCGAGTATCAGGCGATGCAAGCGGTGAGTGGGTTGAAATTAGAAAACTAAACGGTAATGGCGCATTCGATACTGATGGTGCAATTGACCAAGACCCAGCAACGAATGGTAAAGAAGTACTTGAGTACGTTACAGCAACAAGTACGTTATTAGAAACTGACCCTGCAGGCCTTCAGGCAGAGGCGGGTGCTAAAGGGCTTCATTATATTCAATCATCTGAAGTAGGTGTTGGATCTACATGGGAAATACAAAACGATTAAATAACCAATTAATCAGTTAACTTTTAAAAGCCCCAAATTTGGGTAATGTCAGTCAGTTAACACTGACTGGCTTTTTTTTATAGGGATATTTAGATGGTTTCTTTTTCACACATCGTGGAAAGCTGCGCTCATGATGCCTTGTTGGTAACTGAAATAGCGTCAGCGTTTC